>JBQCJQ010000444.1:0-2188 GCA_051952615.1 Humibacter sp. | reverse complement strand
AACTTCACTATCCTACACCCACCCAACCCCAGCACGCACCAGCGAACCAAGGATCAGAGGATGGAGGTTCGTTCACAACTTGAGGGGAGCCAGGCCACCAGGCCCTTCGCTCTACCCTTTGGGGCGAACAACAAGAACACTACGCCCCACCAGCCCCCACGTCGAATCGACCACCCACCCCGGGCGTGTCGCACGCCCGGGGTGGGTCACCGTCAGCTGCTGCCGAGCATCGTCAGGCAGAACCCGACCACCGTCGCAGCTCCCGCCCACTCCTTGCCCCGTTCGTAGGCGAACGGCATCAAGGAGTTCGTGAGCATCGCGAGCAGCCCGCCGGCGGCGAGCGCCGCCGCGCGGTCGCCATACGCGTCGGGCAGCGCCATGGAGGCCAGGTAGCCGAGCGCCGCGGCGACGCCGCAGGCCAGCACGACGGCCGCCCACAGGATCGTGAGCCGGCCGACCCGCCAGCCCGACTTCACCAGGTCGGCCGACGGCGCGAGCGCCTGCGGGATGTTCGACACGAAGACCGCGGCGAGGAAGCTGAGGCTGATGGTCGTCCCGGTGCCGATCTGGATGCCGAAGATCAGCGACTCGGGAACACCGTCGACGACCGAGCCCACCACGATCCCCATGGCGCCGCCCACTCCCGCCGTGCCGAACTTCTTGTCGACGAGGCGGTCGCCCAGCATGAACACCGCGACCCCGACGAGCATCCAGGTGACGGTGTCCCACATCTGGATGTGGACCTGCGACTCGGGGACGAGGTCGAACGCGATGGCCGAGATCATCGCGCCCGCCCCGAACCCCGCGAGGATGCCGACGATCCGTGTCGGCACGGTGACCCAGACCGCGAACAGCCCCGCCAGGAGCAGTGAGGACTGGGCCACCGTGCCGAGCACGAACGCCTGGAGCAGTTCCATGCCGGCTACGCCTGCTGCGGCACCGCGTAGGCGATGTGCACGCGCGAGATCTCGCCGTCGAAGGCGAACGGCATGCGGTCGACGTACGCCCGCGAGACCGCGCCGCCGTACGCGCGGCCGATGTCGAGGCAGTCGTTCGCCGAGAACAGCAGCGGCGCGCTCACCGGAACGGTGCCCGATCCCACCTCATCGCCGTTCACCCTGAGCGTGACGGCCAGCGGGCCGCCGGGCCGCGGCTCGACGTATGACGTCTCGATCTCGATCGTGACGTCGCCGGCGGGCACCGCCTCTGCCGACGCGATCTTCGTGCGCTGCACGAGGAAGAGGTTGTACTCGTAGTGCAGCACCCCGTCGACGAAGAACGCGGTGAGCCCTCCGCCCGCCCCGCCGAGCTTGTAGAGCACGCCGTTCGCCTTGTCGGGGAGCGTGGCGGTGATCGTCACGCTGTTGGGCTTGTTCCCGAGCGCCGGCGCACAGAACTCCGGCACCCGGACAGTGTCTCCGGTCATCTCCCACTGCGTGTACGGCACCGAGATGCGGTCCTCGGGGTGGTAGACGGGCACCCACAGGCCGGCGCCCACGGGCAGCACCTCGTTGCGGGCGGCCTCGATGGCGAACAGCTCCTTGAGCTCGGCGAGCTTCTCGGGGTGTTCCGCGGCGAGGTCGTGCGCCTGGCTCCAGTCCTCGTCGAGGTTGTACAGCTCCCACTGGTCGGCGTCCGGCGTCCAGGTCGCGATTCCGGGAGGAGCGCCGGGGACCCATGGCAGGCGCGGGCCGGTCGCGGACGCCATCCAGCCGTCGGAGTAGATCGAACGGCTCGCCATCACCTCGAAGTACTGCGTGCGGTGGCGTCCTGCCGCGGAGGGGTCGTCCACCGCGTAGGCGAAGCTCGTGCCGTCGATCGGATCCTGGTGGATGCCGTTGACAGACTCGGGATGCGCGATGCCGAGGATCTCGTAGATGGTCGGAGCGAGGTCGACGACGTGGTGGAACTGCGTGCGCGGCTCGGGGTCGTGCGCGATGTGCCCGGGCCACCGCAGGAACATCGGGTTGCGCGTGCCGCCGAGGTGCGAAGCCATCAGCTTCATGCCCTGGTAGGGGCTCGACCCGGCCCACGCCCACGCCGCGTGGTACTGGTTGTCGGTCGCCGGCGTGCCCAGCGCGTCCAGGCCGCCGAGCTCCTCGAGGGCTGCGATGTGCTGGTCGATCGTGGTGGGGATCATGTTCTGCGCGAGCAGCTCGCTGATCGTGCCGTTCTGCCCTTCGCCCGA
>JBQCJQ010000443.1:0-5058 GCA_051952615.1 Humibacter sp. | reverse complement strand
GTCGAGCACCTCGAGCTCGTAGCCCGGGCCGACGATGGTGCCCTGGTCGGCATCCTGCCCGCCCGACTCTGCGTAGAGCGCCGTCTCGGCGAGCACGATCTCCGCGATCTGCCCCTCGGATGCCCGCGGCACGGAAACACCGTCGACGATGATCCCCAGCACTCGCGACTCGGTCTGCAGCTCGTCGTACCCGGTGAACACCGTCTCGCCACGCGAGCGCAGCCCGCTGTAGACCGACAGATCGGCGAGGGCGCGCTTCTTCGCCTTGGCGTCGGCCTTCGCCCTCGCGCGCTGCTGCGCCATGAGCGTGTCGAACGCCGCGCGGTCGACGCTGAGTCCGGCCTCCTCGGCCATCTCCAGCGTGAGGTCGATCGGGAAGCCATATGTGTCGTGCAGCAGGAACGCGGTGTCTCCTGCGAGCTCCCGGCTGCCCGACGCCTGGGTGTTCGCGACGGCGGTGTCGAGGATGCTCGTGCCGCTCGCCAGCGTGCGCAGGAAGGTGTCCTCCTCGGCGTACGCGAGGTGCGAGATGCGGTCGTAGTCCGACTCCACCTCGGGATAGGTCGACTTCATGGCGTCGCGCGACGCGGCGAAGAGCACCGGGAAAGTCGGCGTCTCCACGCCGAGCAGGCGCATCGAACGCACCGTGCGGCGAAGCAGGCGGCGAAGGATGTAGCCGCGGCCCTCGTTCGACGGCGTGACGCCATCGGACATCAGCATGAGCGCGCTGCGCACGTGGTCGGCGACCACGCGCATGCGCACGTCGTCCTCGTGGTTCTCGCCGTACGTCTTGCCGGACAGCTCGGCCGCGCGGTCGAGCACCGGCCGGATCTGGTCGATCTCGTAGATGTTCTCGACACCCTGCTTCAGGAACGCGACGCGCTCCAGCCCCATGCCGGTGTCGATGTTCTTCTTCGGCAGCTCTCCGAGGATCTCGAAGTCGGCCTTCCCCGTGCCCTCTCCCCTGAGGTACTGCATGAAGACGAGGTTCCAGATCTCGACGTAGCGGTCGTCGTCCGTCGCCGGTCCGCCGTCGATGCCGTACGCGGGGCCGCGATCGAAGAAGATCTCCGAACATGGGCCGGCGGGACCGGGCACACCGGTCGACCAGTAGTTCGTGTCCTTGCCGAGCCCCTGGATGCGCTCGTCCGGCAGTCCCGCGATCTCTCGCCAGTACCGGCGGGCCTCGTCGTCGTCCTCGTACACGGTGACCCAGAGGTCTTTCGGATCGAAGCCGAGTCCGCCTTTGTCCTCAGGGGTGGTGAGCAGCTCCCACGCATAGGCGATCGCCTGCTCCTTGAAGTAGTCGCCGAACGACCAGTTGCCCAGCATCTGGAAGAAGGTGCCGTGACGCGGCGTCTTGCCGACCTCTTCGATGTCGAGGGTGCGGATGCACTTCTGCGCGTCGGCCGCCCGAGGGTACGGCGCGGGGACGAGCCCAGTGAGGTACGGCACGAACGGCACCATGCCTGCGATGGTGAACAGCAGAGTCGGGTCGTCGCTCACCAGCGAGGCGGACGGCACGATGGTGTGCTCGCGCTCCGCGAAGTAGTCGAGGAAGCGGCGGCGGATCTCAGCTGTCGACATGGGAGCTGTCGGCACGTCGGACGTCGACATGGGGGCGGCGGTCTGCATGGTTCCGTTCGTTCGGTGGGGTTCAGCGGTCGCGGCGGCTGCCGCTTACGAGAGGCCTGAGATGGTGTCGTCGGCCTCGTCGATCGCGGTGCGCAGTTCGGCCTCACGCCGGCGGTAGCCGTCGCCGACCGCCGCACCGAAGTCGTGCGCCTTGCGGTCGAGGTCCTCGAAGAACTGCTTGCCCTGCGCGGTCTTGTTCACCTGGTGTGCGATCGCGAAGCCGGCAACGATGCCGACGACGAACCAGACGAAGCTCTTCATCGCAAATCTCCTCGTGCTCGTGATGCTGGTGGTCGTTTCTGGTGGGTGCCTTCGGTGCGACGGTCGGATTCCCGCTGGCGACGGGGACGGGCGCGGATCGAGAACCCGGCCGGTCGAGAGTGCACGACCGTTTCTCCGAGACCCAGCCAGTTTAGTCGTGGGGCCCTGACGGTCCGCCTACTCGCCTCCGCCCCTGCCGGGACGGGCGAACCGAAACGCCGCGCGCACCGCGGCGCTGAATCCGGCGAGCTTGATGAGGGGGCCGCCGACCGACGCGGCGAAGAGTGCGACGAGTGCCGAGACGTTGCCCGTGACATCCTGCACGTTGCGCGTGATGGCATCGACCCGAACGAGCTGCTTGTTGGTCTCGCGAAGGGTCTCGGTCGTCTCCTCGAGCAGCGGAGTGATGCCGTCGCTGACCTCTTTGATCGAGTCGGTCGTCTGGTCGAACACCTTGCCGAGCTTCACGAGCGGGATGGCGAGCAGCGCGACCAGCACGGCG
Source organism: Humibacter sp. (assembly GCA_051952615.1). Lineage (GTDB taxonomy): Bacteria > Actinomycetota > Actinomycetes > Actinomycetales > Microbacteriaceae > Humibacter. The sequence goes on along the minus strand of JBQCJQ010000443.1, from coordinate 2,660 downwards.
AATACCCCTGCGGCGATCAGACCCGCGATGTCTCCACCTGACACGCTGCACCATCCATTCCGTTCGAGGAATACGTCGAAGGGCGGGCCGTCAGAGACGACCCGCCCTCCAGCGTATCGGTTGCTCTAGCGAGCCGCGCCTCGCTTAGCGAGCCGCGTAGTACTCGACAACGAGCTGAACGTCACAGGTGACGGGGATCTCGGCACGCTTCGGGCGACGCTCGAGGCGTGCCTGCAGCTTGTCGAGCTCGACGTCGAGGTACGCGGGCGTCTTGGGCAGAACGTCCGTGTGACCGCCGGCAGCGGCGACCTGGAACGGCTCGGTGCCCTCAGAACGGGCCTTGACGTGGATGAGCTGGCCCGGCTTCACGCGGAACGACGGGCGGTCGACGATCTTGCCGTCGACGAGGATGTGGCGGTGCACGACGAACTGGCGAGCCTGAGCGGTCGTGCGGGCGAAGCCGGCACGGAGCACGAGCGCGTCGAGACGCATCTCGAGCAGCTCGACGAGGTTCTCACCGGTCAGACCCTGCGTGCGGCGGGCCTCTTCGAACGCGATGCGGAGCTGCTTCTCGCGGATGCCGTACTGGGCACGAAGACGCTGCTTCTCGCGAAGACGCACGGCGTAGTCGCTGTCGGCCTTGCGCTTGGTGCGGCCGTGCTCGCCCGGTGCGTAGGGGCGCTTCTCCATGAAGCGGGCCGCCTTCGGGGTCAGGGCAACGCCCAGTGACCTGGAGAGGCGGGTCTTGCTGCGGGAACGTGAAGACACGTCGGTCCTTTCTGGATTCTTCTCACTTGTGCTGCCGTGAAGGGGCAGCCATTGGCTGATCCGGCGGGGCACAGGTGTGCTCCGCTTTCGCAATGGGAGGGATTCGCCGGGGCCGCTCGGCTAAAGAGCTGCTGTTCCTTTCGGAACAGCCCTGTCGTCTCGGACTCCAGCAGCCGCGCGGAATCCGAAACTCGGCCCGTCTATGCTACCAGAGCTCAGGGGTGCATTCATTCGCCCCGTGTGATGCGGCGCAGCTTGGCGAGGCGCGCGGCGATGTCGCGTTCGTTGCCGTGCTCGGTCGGCGCGTAGTAGAGGGAGCCCTTGAGGATGTCGGGCAGGTACTGCTGACGCACGACACCGAGGTCGTCGTCGTGCGGGTACACATACCCCTTGCCGTGTCCCAGCCGCTTCGCTCCCGGGTAGTGCGCGTCGCGCAGGTGCTTCGGAACGCGCCCGATCTTGCCGGCCCGCACGTCGGCGATCGCCGCGTCCAGCGCCATGTACGCCGCGTTGGACTTTGGCGCTGTCGCGAGGTGGACGACGGCCTGTGCGAGCGGAATGCGACCCTCCGGCATGCCGATGTACTGCACGGCGTCTGCGGCGGCAACGGCGACGCCGAGAGCTGTCGGGTCGGCCATGCCGATGTCTTCGGAGGCGAGAACGATGATGCGTCGTGCGATGAACCGCGGGTCCTCCCCCGCCTCGATCATCCTCGCCAGATAGTGCAGCGCGGCGTCGACGTCGGATCCCCTGACCGACTTGATGAAGGCGCTGATGACGTCGTAGTGCTCGTCGCCGTTCCGGTCGTATCGCAGAAGGGCGCGGTCGACTGCGGATGCCACCAGTTCGGCAGTGACCGTCGGCGGGCTCTGCACGTCGTCGACGTCGCGTTCGGCATCCTCGCTCGCACGAGCGTTGTCGACGGCAGAGTTCGCAGCGGCCTCCAGTGCGGTCAGTGCGCGGCGCGCGTCGCCGGAGGCGAGTCGGATGAGCGCGGCCCTGGCCTCCGGATCGAGCACGACGGCGTCTTTGAGACCGCGCTCGTCGTGTACCGCTCGATCGATCAGAATGCCGAGATCGTCGTCGGAGAGCTGCTCGAGAGTGAGCAGCAGGGAACGGGACAGGAGCGGTGAGATGACCGAGAACGACGGGTTCTCCGTCGTGGCGGCCACCAGGATGACCCACCCGTTCTCCACCCCGGGCAAAAGGGCGTCTTGCTGTGCCTTCGTGAAGCGGTGGATCTCGTCGAGGAAGAGCACGGTCGAGACGCCGTAGAGATCGCGGTCCGACTGCGCCTGCTCCATCACGGCGCGGACATCGCGGACCCCGGCCGTCACGGCGGAGAGCTCGACGAAGCGGCGACCCGAGGAGTGAGCGATCACCTGGGCGATCGTCGTCTTGCCGGTGCCGGGAGGCCCCCACAGGATGACCGAGACGGAGCCGCGCTCCCCTGTCTTGTCGCCAGCGAGCGACACGAGCGGTGAACCGGGCCCGAGAAGATGGCGCTGCCCTGCGATCTCGTCGATCTTGCGCGGACGCATGCGCACCGCCAGGGGCGTCGCGCCCGCGCGCAACCCCTGCTGTGTGCTCGCCATGCGCTCAAGGATAGAGCGACCCACCGACATGGCGCCGTGCACGGCCTCGTCATTTGGACTGCATGGACTCGATGCGTAAAGTTCAGCCTGGGAGAGGCCTCATCGGCCGCCCGCGACCCCGACTGCCCCTGACTCTCGGCGCCCACGCGCCCCCCGGTGGAGGATGCCCGTGTCCGCGAAGAAGCAGAACGACCGTGAGGCCCGACAGGCCCGCGAGCGGCTGCGTGCCTACCAGGCCAGACAGGCCGTGCACGATCACAGACGCAAGCGCCGCGTGCGGGACAACCTCATCGCGGG
>JBQCJQ010000442.1:0-5343 GCA_051952615.1 Humibacter sp. | reverse complement strand
CGGCCGCGCTCCCGCATCGAACAACGCTCTGTGTGCCTACACGCCGTCGCGCGGGGTGATCTCGGTCCGCGGCAACTGGCCGCTCGTGCCGACCATGGACGTCGTCGTGCCGCACACCCGCACCATGGCCGACCTGCTCGAGGTGCTCGACGTGATCGTCGCAGACGACCCGGACACCCGCGGCGACTTCTGGCGCGCCCAGCCGTGGGTGAGCATCCCGGCGGCGTCCGACGTGCGGCCGCCCTCGTACCCGGCGCTCGGGCCGAGCACACCGAACGCACCAAACTCACTGAGCACACCGAACGCCCCAAGCACACCAAGCACCTCGAACACGCCTCATCCGGCGACCGCGGCACTCCGCGGCGCGCGCCTCGGCGTTCCACGCATGTACATCAATGCGGACCCGGACGCCGGCACCGCCGAGCATTCCGGCATCGGCGGCTCAACGGGGCAGCCCATCGCAACCCGGGAGTCCGTGATGGAGCTGTGGAGCGCCGCGCGAGCCGACCTCGAGGCGGCCGGGGCCGAGGTGGTCGAGGTCGACTTCCCCGCGGTCACGAACTACGAGGGCGACCGGCCCGGCGCACCGACGATCGCCACCAGGGGGCTGGTCTCACCGGAGTTCCTGCACAGCGAGATCGTCGACCTGTCCGCGTGGGCGTGGGACGACTTCCTCGCCGGCAACGGCGACCCACACCTGAGCGGGCTGGCCGAGGTCGACGGTACCGCGATCTTCCCGCCGCCGCCCGGCGCCCTCCCCGACCGCTACACCGGGTTCGACGACGACATCGCGACGTATCCCGCGGTGGTGCGCCAGCACCCGTATGACGCGTTCACCGACATCCCGCACCTCGAAGAGGGCGTGCGGGGGCTCGAGGAGACGCGCCGCATCGACCTCGAGGAATGGATGGTCGACCTCGGCCTCGACGCGGTCGTGTTCCCGGCTGTCGCCGACGTCGGACCGGCCGACATGGACGTGAATCCAGCATCTGCCGACCTCGGCTGGCGCAACGGGGTATGGGTGGCGAACGGAAACCTCGTGCCGCGTCACCTTGGCATCCCCACCGTCACCGTACCGATGGGCACGATGGCCGACATCGGCATGCCCGTCGGCCTCACGTTCGCTGGCCGCGCCTACGACGACACCGCGCTGCTCACGCTCGCTGCGGCGTTCGAGGCGACCGGCCGCCGTCGGACCGAGCCGCCACGCACGCCGAGGCTGGGCTGACGCCCCGCCGGTCGACCACCGGGTCCTATCGCGAAAGCCCGAACACGCCGTTCAGCCAGTCGAGCATGATCCTCACGCTCTCCGGGTCCAGCCTGGTGCCCGGCTCGTTGTACCCGTTGCCGGGCGACGCGGCGACCTCCTGCGGCGTGCGCTCGTCTTCTTTGAACACGTGGTTCGCGTTCAGCGGGAAGGCGAACGTCACCCGGTCGTTCCCTGCAGCAGCCTTCTGAAGCGGATCGCCGTCCGCATACAGGTCGATCTGCACGTCGTGACCGCCGATGAGCACGAGGGTCGGGATGTGCACCTCGGCGATGGTGTCCACGGCGGACTCGACCCACAGTTCACGTGCGAACGGCAGGTTGGCCGGGGTGTCGAAGCTGGCAAGCACCATGCGCACGCTGTCGGGCAGCGCGGGATCGGGATCCATCGATCCCCCCGCCGCATACCTCGCTGCAGCCTCCTCGACCTTCGGCATCAACTCGGCACCGCCGGGCAGCTGCGACGCCTGCAGCGCCAGCTGGGTCAAGAGAACGTCCTGGATCGGCCGACTGGGCGGGGCCGCGAGCACCAGCCCGACGAACGGCACGGCCTGCTCGCTCGTCGCATAGTGCAGGACATGCAGCGTCCCCTCGCTGTTGCCGAGGCCGACGATGCGGGTGGCATCCACGTCGTCCTGGGCGGCGAGCGTCGCCACGGCGGCAACCAGCTCGTCGAGGTGCGAGCGCATGCTCATCGTGCCGATCAGCTTCGGAAGGTTGTCCATCGCGTGCGGACCGGATGCCCGCTTGTCATACCGCAGCGACGCGATTCCCGCGTCCGCGAAGGCTTCGGCGAACAGTCGTCCGCTGCCGTTGGTGCCGGGCAGCATCGGTGAGCACCAGTCGCGGTCGGTCGGACCGCTGCCTGCGACGAGCACGACAGCGGGAAATGGCCCGGGGCCATCCGGCTTCACGACGGTCCCCTCCATGGTGATGCCGTCGAGAACCCATGACACGTCGGTGGATACGCTCATACCGACAGTCTCGCAGTGCTTCACCGCAGCGTTGACGCCCGGATCGCTTCACGCAGCGTTGACGCGCGGATCGATGACGCCGTAGACGATGTCGACGATCACATTCGCGACCGCGATGAGGATGGCGGCGAACAGCGTCACCCCGACGACGACCTGCAGGTCGAGCGTGCCGATCGCGGTGATGAGCAACGAGCCGATCCCCTGCATCGAGAACACCCGCTCGGTGATCACCGCGCCTCCGAGCAGCACGCCGAGGTCGAGGCCGAACAGCGTGACGACCGGGATGAGGGCGTTGCGCAGACCATGCCGCATCACGACGGCTCGCTCCGTGAGACCCTTCGCTCGCGCCGTGCGCACGTAGTCCTGGCCGAACTGCTCGAGCAGTTCACCCCTGGTGAGTCGCGCGTACACGGCCGCGCTGATGAACGCGAGCGCGCACCACGGAAGGATCAGGTGCAGGAACCACCCGACGGGGTCCTCCGTGAGCGGCTCGTAGCCGCCGGTCGGCAGCCAGCCGAGCCGGAACCCGAACAACAGGATGAGCAGCATCCCGACGAGATACGCGGGCGTCGACACCCCGGCGATGGCAACCGTCATGACGGCCCGGTCGGCACCCTTCCCTCGACGGATCGCCGCGATCGTGCCACCGAACACGCCGGCCGCCAGCCACAGAACCGCCGCGCCCACGGCGATGGACGCGGTGACCGGGAAGTGGGAAAGGATGAGGTCGGTCACCGAGGTGTTCAGCTGGAACGAATAGCCGAGGCAGGGCGCGGCGCAGACGATGGCACCCGACCCTGCGCCGAACGAGCGGCCGACGACGATGCCCTTGAGGAACTCCCAGAGCTGTCCGTACCAGGGCAGGTTGAGGCCGAGGTACTCCTTCGCCCGAGCGAGGTTCTCCGGCGTGCAGGGCTTGCCGCACGACAGCTGCGCCGGGTTCGAGGGCAGCAGATAGAAGATGATGTAGGTCAGCGCCGTGACCACCAAGAGCACGATGACGACCCCGAGCAGCCGGAACGCGATGTAGCGGAACATGCGCATCAGCCGGCGACCTCCGGGCTCTGGGTGGGCGGATGCTCCTCGCCCGCAATCGTGAGGGTCTCGGCCGACTGTGCGGCGGCATCCTGACGGCCCCGACGCGACCTGCGACGGTTCACCCGCGGGTCGAGCGCATCTCGCAGCCCGTCACCGAACGCATTGAAGCCGAGCGTGATCAGCACGAGAGCGCCTCCGGGGAAGAGCAGGTAGGCGGGGTCGGTCGAGAACCACCCGACGGCGTTGCCGATCGTGCGGCCCCACGACGGCGTGGGCGGCGGAACGCCGACACCGAGGAATGAGAGGGCCGCCTCGGTGCCGATCATGGTCGGGATCAGGATTGTCGCGTACACGATGATCGTCGACCCGACGTTGGGCAGGAGCTGACGCCACAGCACGTGCGCCGACCCGGCACCCATCGCCTGCGACGCGACCACGTAGGTGCGCTGCCGCAGCGAGAGCACCTGGCCTCGAACGACCCGGGCGACGGCAGGCCAGCCGAAGAAGCCGATGATCAGCACCATGAGCACGGGACGAGGGAACGACGCGGCGACGATCGCCGTGAGCGAGATCATGAAGATGAGGCTCGGGAAGCCGAGCATGACGTCGACGACGCGGCTCACGATGCGGTCGTACCATCCGCCGAGATAGCCGGCGGTGAGTCCTACCAGCACGCCGATGCCGACGGCGATCAGGGTCGCGAGAACGCCCACCGTGATCGACAGCCGCCCGCCGTACACGACGATGGAGAACAGGTCGCGTCCGGTGAGCGGTTCGACGCCGAACCAATGCTCCCAGGAGATGCCGCCGCCGAATCCCTTCGGCGAACCGTTCGCGTCGAGCGCCGACAGGTGGTAGCTGTAAGGGTTCTGCCCGTTGATGCCGGTGATCAGAGGGGCGAAGATCGCGGCGAGCACGAACACCAGAACGACGACGATGCCGGTGAGCGCCCACCTGTCCCTGCGCAGATGATTCCAGACGTTCATGCGCTCTCCTCCAGCAGCCGCCACGCCTCACGGCGGGCGGTCTGGGCACCCGGATCGGCGACGGGTGCCGCGGCGAGCAGCCGCTTGGTGTAGGGGTCGACCGGTGAGGCGAGCACGCTCGCGGCATCCCCCCGTTCCACGACACGACCGTCGCGCAGCACGACGACAGAGTCGGCAAGGCGGCGCACCACGGCGAGATCGTGGCTGATGAAGAGACACGCGAAGCCGAGTCCGCGCTGCAGGTCCTGCAGCAGATCGAGCACGGATGCCTGAACCGACACATCCAGAGCGCTCGTCGGTTCATCCGCGATGAGCAGCCGCGGTTCGAGAGCCAGGGCACGCGCGATGGCCACCCGCTGACGCTGCCCGCCCGAGAGCTCGTGCGGGTAGCGGTCGGCGAAGTCGATCGGAAGGCTCACCTGCAGCAGCAGCTCGCGCACCCTGTCTCGACGTTGCGCCCGCGACATCGAGGTGTGCAGTCTGAGCGGCTCCGCGATGCTGTCACCGACGGTGTTGCGCGGGTTGAGCGACGACGCAGGGTCTTGGAACACGTACCCGATGCGGCTGCGGATCTCGCGCCTCAGCCTGCGGGACGCGCCGGTCAGCTGCACCCCTGCCACCGTCGCACGTCCACCCGCGATCGGCACCAGCCCGGCGAGGGCGCGTCCGATGGTCGACTTTCCCGATCCGGACTCGCCGACGAGACCGACGACCTTCCCGCGCGGAATCGCGAAGCTCACGCCGTCGACCGCGCGCACGGCGACACCGCGACGATGGAAGACGACCGACACGTCCTCGAACACGGCGGCGGCATCCGGCTCGGCCTCGGCGTCGATGAGCGGCGGCTCGGCGAACGGCTCGGCCGGATCGGTGTCAGGCTGGGCCGCGCCGACAGCCGAGATCTGCGACGTGACCGCCGCCACGTCGAGATCAGCCAGAGTCGGCACCGCGGCGAGCAGCCGCTTGGTGTAGTCCGAGGTCGGCGCCGCGAAGACCTCGTCGACCTGACCGTGCTCGACCACCTTGCCGGCACGCATCACGAGCACGTCGTCGGCGAGATCGGCGACCACGCCCATGTC
>JBQCJQ010000441.1:0-4007 GCA_051952615.1 Humibacter sp. | reverse complement strand
GCTTCCGCGCTCGTGGGTTCCGAGACCGTCGAAGACCCTGTGGAAGAACTCGTTGCGCTTCGCGACCTCGGTGATGCCCTTCAGTCCCATGCCCGCGATCACGGCACGCCCCGGCCCCGCACCGAGAACCATCGCGCGCACCGTTGTGCGGGCGCCCAACGAGTACCCGCCGAGGTCGTAGTCGGTGAGCCCGAGGTGATCGACGAGGGCGAACGCGTCGTCGACGAGCACGTCACTCGGGTAGCTCCGCGGATCGTGCGACCGGTCGCTGTCGCCGTGCGCACGCAGGTCGGGCATGATCACACGGAAACCGGCATCCGCGATGAGGGCGGCGTGGCCGTACCTGATCCAGTTGACGTACGCCGTCGAGAAGAAGCCGTGGATCAGGACGACCGGCCGTCCCTCCCCCAGTTCGCGATACGCGAGGCTCGCCCCGTCTCTTCCCTCGAAGCGGTTGACGGGCAGATCGGGATGGCGGGCCATCCGACCAGCCTACGGACGACGACCCGTGACCGTCACTCGACGGCCAACGCCGCCACGGGGGACACTGCGCCTGCGCGACGTGACGCGATGGCGCTGCAGACCGCTGTCAGCAGGATGCCGCCGCCCACCACGACCGCGAGAACCGCCCACGGCATCGAAGGGACGATGAGATCGTGCCGCACCGAGCCGAGCAGAGACTGCACGGCCGCCCAGCCGTACAGCGTGCCGAGGAGCAGGCCGAAGACGATGGCTCCCGCGGTGAGCTGCGCTCCCTCGGCGAGGATCATGGTGCGCAGCTGCCCGCGGCTGAAGCCAAGGGCCCGCAACAGGCCGAGCTCGCGGATGCGCTGCAGCATGCCGACCGTGAGGGTGTTCACGAGCCCGACCGCGGCGATGAGCGCCGAGAACCCGACCAACGCGGAGAATACGCCGATCGTGACGCCGATCGTGTTGTCCAGGACGTCACGAGAGCCCGCCGACGACGCCAACGAGTTCACGACGTCGCTGTACGAGGTGAGCGCGACGGCGAAGGTCGTGATCAGCGTGACGCCGATGACCAGTGCAAGTGTCGCCCTTGTGCTGCGCTCCGGGTAGCGGGATGCGTTGGCCACGGCGATGCGTGCGGAGGGTGAGCGGCCGAACGCCCTGCCGACCAGGGCGAGCACGCCCGGCATGATGCGCCCGGCCCCTGCGATCACGCCGGAGAACGAGAGCACGCCGCCGAAGAAGGCGATGAACAGTCCGAGAGGCGACACGACGCCCATCAGCATGCCGAACGCGAGGAGCAGACCCCCGACGATCAGCAGCACGATAGCCGCGGCCGAGCGGCCCCGGGGGTGGGCGTCGGGAGCCGTCGGGCCGGCGGCGGCCGCGGTGGCCTCCAGCGGCGTGACGGACGTGACCGTGCGGCATCCGATCCAGGCGGCGAGCCACGTCGTCGCGATGACGACGAGCACGGGGGCGGCCAGGGCCGGGGTGAGCAGGTGGTATTCGGTGCGCGGGAGCCATCCCTGCGCCATCCCGATGGACGCCGTCACCCATGCCGCGAGCACGCCGACGACGAGGCCCGCGATCGCGCCGAACGCGCCCATGACAAGACCCTCCGTCGCGAGCGCGCGACGCACCCTCGACGCCTCAGCACCGAGAACGCGCAGCAGCGCGATCGACTTGCGGCGGCCTGCCACGACCGTCGCGAAGGTGTTCGCCGTCACGACGGACGCGACGTACACGGCCAGCATCACGAAGACGGAGGAGACCGTACCCAGCGCCAGCGCGACAGAGCCCGCCGCCATTCCCGCTGCCGCGGTGGCATCGCTGATCAGCACGGTCGCTTCGATGAGCGCGACGCCGAACAGCGAGCTCACTCCGGCGACGAGGAGCGTAGCGACGTTGTCACGCGTCGCGGCGCCCGTGCGCAGTCCCTTCGAGGCGGTGGTCATCGCGCTGCCTCGGTCGACAGCATCAACTCGGACACCTCGGCCGCCGAAAGCGATCCGCTGTCGTGCACGATCCGGCCGTCGGCCAGCATGATGACTCGGTCGGCGAAGCTCGCCGCGACCGGGTCGTGCGTCACCATGGCGATGCTCTGGCCGTGAGCGTGCGACGCCTCGGCCAGCAGCGAGAGCACCTCTCGACCGGTGCGCGAGTCGAGGTTGCCCGTCGGCTCGTCGGCGAAGATCACGTCCGGTCGGGTGGCGAGCGCGCGTGCGATGGCGACGCGCTGCTGCTGGCCCCCGGAGAGCTCGTGCGGGCGGTGACCGGTGCGCTGGGAGAGCCCGAGTGTCTCGATGAGCCAGTCGATCCATGCCAGCTCATCGGAGGTGACCCGGCGCCCGTCGAGCTCGAACGGCAGCAGGATGTTCGCGCGTACGTCGAGCACCGGCACGAGGTTGAACGACTGGAAGACGAAGCCCGCCGAGCGCCGACGCACCCGCGTGAGCTCTCGGTCGCCGAGCGCCGTCAGCTCGGCGTCCCCCAGCCAAGCGCGCCCGCTCGTCGGGCTGTCGAGCCCAGCCATAACGTGCATGAGTGTCGACTTGCCCGAGCCGCTGGCGCCGATCACGGCAGTGAACTGGCCGCGTCGGATGCCGACGGAGACGTCGTCGAGTGCGGTCACCGATCCGGTGCCGGTGCCGTAGGTCTTGGTCAGTCCGGCGACGCGCGCCGCCAACCCGAGGTCCGAAGGAGAGATCTGCATGCCTTCGACGCTACGAAGCACGAGAGGCCGCGTCGTCGGCCTGGCGAGGCATCCACGTCAACCCGGAGGATGACCTGCGGTTGGCGTCAGACGACGAGCCCGTTCTCGTAGGCATACGCGACGAGCTGCACCCGGTCGCGCAGACCGAGCTTGGCGAGCACGCGCGAGATGTGCGTCTTGACGGTCGCCTCGGACAGGTACTCGTGCTCCGCGATCTCCGAGTTGCTGAGCGCTCGTGCCGCGAGGTCGAAGATCTGACGCTCACGTGCGGTCAGCGTGTCCAGCTCGGGAGGGGTTCTCCGCCGCTCCCTGGTCGCGAACTGCTCGAGCAACCGGCGCGTGGCCGATGCGGCGATCACGGCGTTGCCCGCGTGCACGGTGCGGATGGCCGCGAGGAGGAACTCGGGATCGGCATCCTTCAGCACGAACCCGCTCGCCCCGGCCTGGATGGCCCGCGCGGCGCTCTCGTCGACGTCGAAGGTCGTCAGCACGAGCACACGCGGAGTCGCGCCTGCCGCACGGGCGACGATCTCGCTGGTCGCCGAGACTCCGTCGAGCACGGGCATCCGCACATCCATCAGAAGCACGTCAGGATGCTCGCGCTGCGCCAGATGCACGGCCTCGCGACCGTTCGCCGCCTCGCCTGCGAACTCCAGATCGGGCTGGGACTCGATCAGCATGCGCACCCCGGCGCGGAACAGCGCCTGATCATCCACCAGCGCCACCCTGATGCGACCGCTCACGACACCTTCTCCTCCGTGGGCGCCGCGGGAAGCACCGCGACCACCTCGTACTGGGGCGCAGCGGATGCCACGACACCGGCGCTCAGGCTACCGCCCGCCAGTGCGGCTCGCTCGTGCATGCCAGGGAGCCCATGGCCCGCCGTGCGCACCCCGTCCGCCGGCGTCTGGCCTCCGGTGTCGAGCCGCATGCCGTTGCGCACCCTGATGCGCAGAGCATCCCGCTCCCAGTTCAGCTCGACGTTGACCTGCCTGGAGAGGTCGCCGTGCCGCAGGGCGTTCGTCAGCGCCTCCTGCAGAATGCGGTACGCGGCCAGCCCGCTGCCCTGCATCAGTGCCCGCGGCGCACCTGTGGTCGACTCCACGATGCGAAGCCCCGCCTTGCGCATCCCGTCGAGCAGCACCGGCAGGTCATCCAACGACGGTTGCGGGCCTTCCGGCTCTTCGCTGCGCAGCTGCGTGAGCAGCACTCTCACCTCGCCGAGTGCGGATCTGGCGGTGGACGAGATGGTGGTAAGTGCCTCGGCCTGAAGCTCCGGATTCTCCGCCCCGACGTACCGGGCTCCGTCGGCCTGCGCGATCACAAC
>JBQCJQ010000440.1:0-4091 GCA_051952615.1 Humibacter sp. | reverse complement strand
TGCCCTGATAGAGCCGGTCGCCCTTGACCTGGGCCCAATCCACAGCGAAGGTCTCGGCCGTCGCCCAGCTCTGGCCGCCCACCGCGAGGCGAAGGTCGCGGTGCACGTTGGGAGAACAGCATGCGGAGGTGGCAAGCCACCCGTCGCCTCTGAGCGGCGGCGCGATGGTGATCGGCTCGGCGTGATCCGCGTCGACCCGAGGTCCTCGCACGAGCGTGTCGTCGACGATGACGTTGCCGGGCACGCCGGCGGGCAGGGAGTACGCGACACGGTTCGACACGTGCGACGGGATGGCCTCGCCGGAGGGCAGTGCGAGATCGACCTCCACCGCAACGGTCGCCGACGCCGGAATGACCGCGGATTGCGTGTGCGAGAACAACGTCTGCGTCGCCGCCGCCAGGGCGCCGCCGGTGATAGCGCCGAGCTCGTGGCCGTCGGGACCCGTCGCGGTCACGCGGGTGAGGGTGACGGGATCGCTGTACGCGTTGACCACGAGGAGGTTGTACTCCACGTGGTTCGTGCCGTCGCTCGCGTGCACGACCTGGGCGTCATCCATCGCCTGCACCCAGATGGCCGTCACCTTGCCCGTCGGCGACGAGGTCGGTCCCGGCGCGTCCGCGGTCTTCGCCGGATCGGATGACCGCGACGAGGCCGGCTGGCTCGCCGCCGTGCACCCGCTGGTCAGGAGCGCCAGAACGACGACCGCGGCCGCGATCATGGGGCCTCGACTGAATCTCATGGATACCCCTACCTCGACCGAGCTTCTGCGACGACGGCTGCGACCGCCCGCGACACGAGAGCGGGCTGCTCGACGGCGATCCCGTGGCCGCTGTCCGTCTTGCCGATGTGCGTGGCGTGGAGCGACGCGGCGAGCCGGTCCTGCGCGGCGAGCCACGCCGGCCACGTCGACGTGCCGGGCGTGACGCCGAGATCCCACGCGTGATCGGACGAGAGGACCGTCGCGGGGATGCGCGGCATCGGGGGTGCCGCCCGAAGCTCGGCGAGGCTGCGCTGGTAGTCCGGCTCCTCGGCGGTCGCCGAGGCGTGCGACGACGCGATCACCACCATCCACCTGGCCCACTGCGTCGGGGTCATGGTGTCCTTCAGGAACGCGGAGGCCGAGTCGACGAGCACGATCCCCTTCGTCTGCCCGGGATGCTCGCGCGCGAACAGCTGGGCGATCATCCCGCCCCACGAGGCACCGACGAGCACATACGGGCCGTCTTGACGAGCCGCGGCGAGGAGCGCCGCGAGATCCGCGGCGCCGTCCTGGGCTGTCGTCGGCTGCGGCACGGGCGTCGACGTGACCGGTGCGCCGGACACCAGCGTCGTGCCTGGCCGGTCGTACGCGCAGACCCTTGTCGTGCGGGAGAGGATGTCGAAAACCGACTTCTCGCTGAGTGCGGGTTTCGCGTTCGGGTCGGAGGCGTCGACGGCCGACATCCATTCGTCTGCGGCGCCGCCCGTGCCCGACACCAGGATCACCGTCGGCGAGCCGGAGCCTCGGCAGTCGAGGGCGAGCTTGCGGCCGCCTCCGATGTCGACGAGCCGATGGATGTCCGCCTCCGGCCCTTCTCCGCCAGCGGCGTCTCCGGTAGGCGTCGAAGACCTCACGGGTTCCGGCGAGGCCGCGCTGCAGGCGGCCAGCAGCATGCCGACCACGACGACGGCGACGATCCCCGCGGCTCTGGACCGCTGTGCACCGCCCATGAGCAGCCCTCCGCCGACGCGAGTGTGACGCCACGACAAGTGTGACACCGAGCGGTGGAGACGGCCCGACCCCCTCGAGGGGCCAGATCCTCACGGATCGAGCGCCTCGAGGGGGTCGAGGGTCACGCACTCACGCCGTCACGGAGTCGGCATTCCGCCGGTCACCGCCAGGGTCTCCCCCACCACGTAGCTCGACTCGGGCGACGCGAGGAACACGTACGCGGGGGCCAGCTCCGCCGGCTGCCCCGCACGACCGAGGGCGGTCTGCGATCCGAAGTCCGGCAGTTTCTCCGGCGGCTGCCCGAGGCTCGGCTGCAGTGGCGTCCAGATCGGGCCGGGAGCAACCGCGTTGACGCGGATGCCCTTCGGAGCGAGCTGGGCGGCGAGCGCCTTCGTGAAGGCGTTGATGGCGGCCTTCGTGGTGGCGTAGTCCACCAGCACGTCGGACGGCAGGTAGGCCTGAACCGACGTGGTGTTGATGATCGTCGAGCCCGCCGGCATGTGCGGCACGGACGCCTTCGTGAGGGAGAACATCGCGTACACGTTGGTCTTCATCGTGCGGTCGAACTGCTCGTCGGGCAGCTCGGTGATGTCCCTGCTGAAGATCTGCTTGCCCGCGTTGTTCACGAGGATGTCCAGCCCGCCGAACTCGTCCACCGTTCGGCGCACGACGTCCCGGCAGAAGGCAGGGTCGACGAGGTCGCCGGGCAGCGTGAGCGCGGTGCGCCCGGCGTCCCGGATGAGCGCGGCGATGCGCTGGGCATCCTCTTCCTCTTCTGGCAGGTACACGATCGCGACATCGGCACCCTCCCTGGCGAACGCGATCGCCGCGGCGGCCCCGATGCCGGAGTCGCCTCCGGTGACGAGAGCCCTGCGCCCGACGAGACGCCCCGATCCGGTGTAGCTCTGCTCGCCGTGATCCGCAGGCGGATCGAGTTCGGCATCGCTCCCGGGCTCGGACACCATGTCGTCCGGCGGAGACACCTTGGGGTACCGGGTGACCGGGTTGTCGAAGGAGAATTGCGTGTCAGCCATACGTTCGATCCCCGTTCAGGCGGCGACGGCCACGATGCGCAGCTTGTTGTACAGTTCCTCGCTCGTGTGCTGCTCCTGTCCGAGGTTCTCGGTGAGCAGACGCGACACCTCCTGCAGACCGAGCGCGTCGGCGGTGCAGATGAGCGACTGGTACGCGGCGATCTCTGCGTGCTCCGTCTCGAGTGCGGCCGACAGCACGACGCTGTCCAGCAGCACAGGGTCCGACTTGTGGATCAGGGACTTGCCTTCGCGCGCCAGTCCCTTCGTGGTGGCATTCGGCTCCTCGGCCGGGGAGATCTGCAGCTCCTGGCAGACCCGTTCGAGGTTCGTCATCTGCTGGCGAGTCTCGTCGGCGTGATGGCGGAACATCTGCTTGATGTCCTCGCTCTGAGCCGCCCCTTCGAGCTCTCCGAGCATCGAAAGCGAGTCGTCTTCCATCGAGATCGCAGAGCCGATCCGGTACTCGAGGAGCTCACGCGGGTTGTTGAAGTGCTCGAACATGGTGTTGTCCCTTTCGTCGTATTCGTTGCACCAAGCCCACGGGATGCACGCAGAGGTCACAAGGGGTTGCGGAATCCGTCAGAACCCCCACGAGTCGGTGAGGTACGTCTCTCCCCTGCCGCTGAGCGCCAGCCCGTGACCGGTGCGGGAACGATCGGGCACGAGGCAACCTCCGACGAGGTCGGGAACTCCTTCGAAGAGCATCGACTCGATGACGGCGTGATCGTGGAAGTACTCAACGTGCACCGCGGGACGAGCGGATGACGCCAACGTGGCATGGAGAGCGGGCGCGGTGTGCGCGCTCAGGGGCACGCCCCATGCCGTGCACAGCTGCGAGGCGAGGAGGAACCCGGTGGCGCCGCACCGCGTGGCATCCGCCTGGAGGCAGTCGACGGCGCCGGAGGCGAGCAGCAACCGGAAATCCGCCGGCGTGTACCCGTACTCCCCCGCAGCGATCTGCATGCCGCCCGGCCCCCGGTCTCGCAGCAACCGCAGCCCCTCGAGGTCGTCGCTGGAGACCGGTTCCTCGAACCAGGTGACCCTCGCTTCTTCGGAGAAGCGGTACGCCATGCCGAGCGCGGTCTTGCGGTCGTATGCGCCGTTCGCGTCGACGAACAGCTCCACGTCGTCCCCGATCGCAGCGCGAGCGGTTCGCACCCGGTGCGGGTCGGCTGCGACGTCCGTTCCTACCTTGATCTTCACGGCACGGATGCCCCGCTCGGCCCACCCCGCCAGCTGCGACTCCAGTTGTTCGTCGCTGTAGCTGGTGAATCCGCCGCTGCCGTAGACGGCGATGCGATCTCTTGAGGCCCCGAGCAGATCGAGAAGCGACACATCGAGCAGCT
>JBQCJQ010000439.1:0-7492 GCA_051952615.1 Humibacter sp. | reverse complement strand
CAACGATCATCGCCCGCGCAGTTCGTTCGGTGCCGTCTGCATCGGTGATGCGCAGGAGGTCCGGCTTGCGTTCGACGCACGCGATGCTGCCGCTCGCGAACTCGACACCGTACGCCGCGGCTTCGGTGCGCCCCCGGGCGATGAGGTCGGCCGGTGCGACGTCTTCGTTGCCGAGGATGCCGTGCACATGGGCAGCGAAGCGGTTGCGAGGGCTGCCGGCATCGATCACGAGCACGCGTCGGCGCGACCGTCCGAGCAGAAGCGCGGCCGACAGACCGGCGGGGCCACCGCCGACGATGATGACATCCCATGAGCTCTGATCCATGTCTCCCATCCTGTGCGGCAGAATGAGAGAAGTGCAAACGGTTTTGCAGTATTGGCAAGGAGGGGAACCATGGCCGGTGAGTCGGAACAGGTCGGGGCGCGACTGCGGGCCATCCGTCAGTCCCGAGGGTGGACGCTGGACGAGCTTGCGTCGGATGCCGGCATGTCGGCGAGCACACTGTCGCGACTGGAGTCCGGCAAGCGTCAAGCGAGCCTGGAACTGCTACTGCCGCTCACGCGCCGGCTGGGCATCCGGCTCGACGATCTCGTGCCCGACGATCACGCCGATCCCCGCATCCGCCGGCCCGTCATCCGCCGCGACGGGATGGTGATCGTCCCTCTCGCGCCCGAGCACTCGCCCGTGCTCACCTACAAGATCACCTACCCCGCCGGCGCCGCGCTGCCCGAGCTGCGAGTGCACGACGGATACGAATGGATGTACGTGCTACGCGGGCGCCTGCGGCTACGTCTCGGCGCGCAGGACCTGACGCTGGGCCACGGTGAAGCCGCCGAGTTCGACACCCGCACTCCGCACGCCGTGTCGGCCGCTGGCGGGCGGCCCGCGGAGGTCATCAGCATCTTCAATGAGGCCGGCGCACGGATGCACACCCACACCACCGACTGAATAGGCGCTGGCTGCACCGGGTACAAATAGCGAACGTGTGGACACGTCGGTGGACCACGGAATGGTTCCGCGGTCCACCGACGCGCGTTGTCAGCCGACTTACTTCAGGTCTTTGCGGTTCACCTCCACGACGTCGCTGACGTTGCCGGCATTGTCGACTGCGCGGAACGAGACGGTACTCTTCGCGTCGACCTGGAGGGGACCGGTGTAGGTGGCCCAGGCGGAGGCGTCCTGCTTGTTCTTCTGCGTCGAATACTCGATGCGGGCGACGCCGCTGAGCTCGTCGGTCGCCGTTACGACGATCTTCTGGCTCTGGTCCAGCGTTACCGACGCGATCTTCGGCGCAACGCGATCGACGATCACGCCCTCCGTCAGCGGGAGGTCACGGGACGACGAGCCGACCGACACGGTGTAGTCGCCGTCGAGGACCGACCAGGTGTGCGCGTCGGCGTCCCAGATGGAGAACGGCTGGTTCGCGTCCGACGAGTCGACGACAACGCTCACGCGCTTGCTCTCTCCGGCACCGAGCTGCACACGGTCGAAGCCGACGAGTCGCTTGCCCGGCTCCTTTGCGGCAGTCGGAAGCGTCAGGTAGACCTGCGGCACCTCGGCGCCTGCGACCGATCCGGCGTTCTTCACCGTGAACGAGACCGTGCTCACCGGCTTGCCATCCGTGACCTTCGTCTGCACCGAAAGGTCGCTGTACGCGAACTTCGTGTACGAGAGGCCGTACCCGAATTCGAACAGCGGCGCTATGTTCTGCGCGTCGTACCAGCGGTAGCCGACCTGGAGGCCTTCGCTGTAGTCCACCTGGGTGATCGAGCCGGACTTGACTCCGGGATACTGGGCGACGTTCGTTCCCGTTGGCGTGTCGGCGAGGGACTTCGGGAACGTCATGGGGAGCTTGCCCGAGAAGTCCACGTCGCCCCACAGCAGCGCGGCGAGCGCCGGCCCCTGCTGCTCGCCCGAGTACCACGCGTCGATGACCGCCTGAGTCTTGCCGAGCCACGGCATCTCGACCGCCGAGCCCGTGTTCAGCACGGCGATCGTGTGCTTGTTGGCGCTGGCGACGGCATCGATCAGAGCGTCGCCGCCGCCCTGCAGGTGCAGGTCGGTGACGTCGGCGAACTCGCCCATCTTCTGATATCCGAAGACGATCGCGACATCCGACGACGCAGCAAGCGCGGCCGCCGAGGCGAGGTCGGTACCCGGGTAATACGTGACCGTCGCACCGGACTGCGCCGCTCGGGCGGTGATGCCTTGCAGCGCGGAGACGACGTTTTCGCAGCTGAGGGTTCCGCTCGTCGCACTCGAGCCCTGGCTGCAGACGCCCTTTGCTTGCGTGTTCGAGGTGACACCGATGACCGCGATCTTCGTGGACGCATTCGTGGAGAGCGGCAGTGCGCCCTCGTTGCGCAGCAGGACCGCGCTCTCCTCGGCGGCTTGCAACGCGAGAGCCTTGTGCGCCGGAGTCGACGCGTTCGCGACCGCGGTGGCAGGCATCGGGTGATCGAACAGTCCCTGCTTGATGTAGGCCGTGATCACGCGCTTGGCTGCGTCGTCGATGCGTGCTTGAGTGATCTGCCCCGAAGCGAGGGCGGCATCGAGCAGCGTCGGCGTGTAGTACTTCGGCGCGTTGAGCTCCTGGTCGAGTCCGGCGTTGAGCGACGCGGCCGTGGAGTGCACAGCCCCGAAGTCGGACATGACGTAGCCGGCGAAGCCCTGATAGCCCTTGAGGTCGGTGGTCAACAGCGGGTTCTCGCAGGAATAGACGCCGTTGATCTGGTTGTACGAGCACATCACGCTCGACGGATCGCTCTTCGCAATGCCGATCTCATAGGGCAGGTCGTAGACCTCACGCAGTGTGCGCTCGTCGACGTTCGATGAGCTCGTCTGCCGGGAGTTCTCCTGCTCGTTCGCGACGTAGTGCTTGAAGTCGGCCATCTCCCCCGGCACGGACTGGATGCCGTCGGTTGCGCTCGCCAGCATGTCACCGCTCAGCAACGGGTCCTCGCCGAAGTATTCCTGCGTGCGGCCGGCGAGCGGCGTGCGACTTCCGGATGCCCCCGGCCCGAGGATTCCGTTCTTACGCTTGTTGAACGCCTCGTCTCCCATCACCGCGCCACGCTGCTCATTGAGCGCGGTGTCCCAGGTGGCACCCATCGCGAGCGGACCGGGGAATGCGGTCACACCCGTCGTCGATCGCACACCGTCCGGGCCATCCGTGTAGACCACTGTCGGCGTGCAGTCGACCTGAACCGGGTAGGTGACGCTGCCGAACTTGGTCGTGGTCGGACTGTTCGCCGCTTGCTCGTCGAGCCAGCGATACTCCTGTTGTTGTGTGCTGGCCGCAAGCAGAGCGTCGGCTCTCTGCGCGGCCGTCTTTGACGCATCCATCCACGGAACTGTTGAGCAGTCCGCGGCGTGGGCCGCTGGAGCGCTGATCGTCGCGCCGACAAGGCCGCCGGCGGCGACGACGCCGCTCGCGAGAACGGCCGCCAACCGCCCGCGCCGGCGACTCGGCCGGACCACCGAGTGAGTGGTGTCTTGCATGGGTCGTTTCCCTCCTCGTTGAAGGTGATCTCGCAGCGACACAGTGGCCAGAGTTCGAGCAGCGTGACTGCGTAGACCGATCTACGGTCTGTAGACCGGTCCACATTCTCATTGAATCCAAGGCAGTGTCAAGGCTGGATCGGACTAATCTCATCCAGATGAGCAGCGATCAACGCAGAGCCGCGACGATCGAGGATGTCGCCGCAACCGCGGGTGTCTCCCGCGCCGCGGTCTCGAAGGTTCTTCGCGGCGCGTACGGCGTCAGCGACGGGATGCGCCAGCGAGTCACAGCGGCGATCGAACAGCTCGAATACCGTCCCCGGATCGCCGCACGGGCGATGCGCGGGCGCAGCTTCACCATCGGCATGGAGATCCCCGATCTCGGCAACCAGTTCTTCACCCGCA
Organism: Humibacter sp.; assembly: GCA_051952615.1. Classification (GTDB taxonomy): domain Bacteria; phylum Actinomycetota; class Actinomycetes; order Actinomycetales; family Microbacteriaceae; genus Humibacter. The sequence goes on along the minus strand of JBQCJQ010000439.1, from coordinate 3,585 downwards.
TGCTGAACGGCGCCATGCAGACCCTTGCCGACACGCCGTATCAGATCGTCATCGCGCCGGCGGAGCCCGGCTCGCGGCGCGGACTGCGGGCGATCGAGGCGCTGGTGGACCGACAAGCCGACGGCGTTCTCGTCGTCTCCCCTCCTCTCGACCTCGCCGAACTCGAGCGCGTCGCTGGAGCGACCCCGATCGTGATGCTCGGGCGCCACGCGGTCTCAGAGCGTTTCGACTCGGTCGACTGCGACGACACGGCTGGAGTCGCGGTCGCGATGCGCCACCTGCACGACCTCGGCCACACCCGTATCGCGCATCTCACCCTCCAGGACGTGCAGGCCACCGACGACTCGCCCCACGGCATGCGCCTGCGCTGCTACGAGCAGACGATGCGGGGCGCGGGACTGGCCGACGACATCCACGTCCTCCGCGCAGACGAAGGAGAACAGGCAGCGTACGAGACTGTGCGCGCGGCGCTCTCACAAGGTCTCGACGCCACCGCTCTCTTCGCGGCACACGACGAACTCGCGATCGGCGCCCTTCACGCCATCGCCGAGGCCGGCATCCAGCTATCGGTCGTCGGCTACGACGACGTACCGCTCGCCTCGCACCCCGCGCTCGGCCTCACCACCGTGTACCAGCCAGGCGAGCAGATGGGCGCCAAGGCTGCGGGATTCCTGCTCGAACGTCTTGAGGGGCGCACCGAGCCTCGTCACGCTCTGTTCCAGCCCGAGCTGAAGGTGCGGACATCGACCCGTTCACTCTCGGAACAACGCTGAACTGACTCACGACTCGACGCGCCACCGGAACCAGCGCCGCTCCGCGAGCGAGACCAGCCCGAGCACTCCCGTCACGATGACCGAGATGAAGAGCACCTCGGCGAGCAGGCTAGCCGTGTCGAGGGTGCCGGCGGCGGCGTTCATCAGATAGCCGAGACCCTGGTTCGAAGCGACGAATTCGGCCACGATGTCGGTGGCGACCGCGGTGGGGAACGCCAGCTTGATCGTGGTCGTGATCCACAGCACCTCCTGCGGCAGGATCGCCATCCGGATGATGGTCCATCGGCGTCCGCCGAGAACGTGGATGCCGTTGACCATGTCCCAGTCGAGGTCGCGCAGCCCCGCGTACGTCGGCGTGATGAAGATGAACACGACGACGAACGCCACGAACGAGGCCTTGAAGCTGAAGCCGACGCCGAGCCAGATGACGAACAGCGGCGCGATCGCGATACGGGGCAACGTGTAGAAGAAGGTCACGAATGGCGAGGCGACGGTACCGAACACCTTCATGACGCCCATCACGTTGCCGATGATGATGCCCGTGATCGCGCCGACGACGAAGCCGGCCATGGCCTGGCCGAAGGTGACCCAGGTGTTCGGCAGCAGGATGCCGGTCTGGATCAACTGGACCAGCCGCTCGACCACCGCGACAGGCGAGCTGACGTAGAGGGGGTCCACCAGCCATCCGGAGCTGAGCTGCCAGATGATCAGCAGCAGCACGACGATGGCGGTCTGGATGCCCCACCGCGTCATCCAACGAGGGAGACGTCGGGGCGGCCGGTGTGCCGCGACGGTGTCGAGTGGAACGCTGACCTCGGTCATGATGACTCCTCGATCTCCTGCTTCAGGTTCTCCCAGAGCACCTCGTGGAGCTCGAGGTAGACCTCGTCCCGCCAGATCTCGAACGGCGACGTCCTGGGACGCGGCATGTTGATGGGGATCTCGGTCTTCACGCGGCCGGGCCTCCCAGAAAGCACCACGACGCGTTCGGCGAGGTAGATGCTTTCCGCGAGGTCGTGCGTGACGAAGATCACGCTTGGTCGGGTCTCCTCCCAGATCGAGAGGAACATCTCCTGGATGCGCCCCTTCGCCTGAGCGTCCAAGGCACCGAAGGGTTCATCCATGAGGATCAGTCGCGGGTGGTAGATCAGCGTGCGCGCGATCGACGCGCGCTGGCGCATGCCGCCGGAGAGCTGGCCCGGAAATGCGTCCTCGAACCCGTCGAGACCGACCTTGGCGATGATCTCCCGTGCCCTGTCGATGCGCTCCTTCTTGCCGACTTTGCGGATCTCGAGCCCCGTGGCGACGTTGTCGAGCAGTGTGCGCCACGGCAGGAGGGCGTCTCGCTGGAACACGAAGCCGAGCGACTGCTCTCGGATCTGCTCGTCGAGCCCGACGGTCCCGTCGAAGTCAGTGTGCAATCCGGCGACCACTCTCAGGAGGGTGGACTTTCCGCATCCGCTCGGCCCGACGAGCGACACGAATTCGCCGTCGCCGAGGGTGAGGTGCATGTCGCGAAGCGCGTCGATCTGCTTCCCGCCAGGGCGGAAGTGCACGGTCAGGTCCTTCACCTCGAGAAGTGGACGAGGAGTGCCTGGGGCGGGCATCCGGTCATTCATCGTCGTCGTCTCACTCATACTTGCCCTCGAATGCCGGCAGGCGGGAGACCATCTGATCGAACGTTGCCGCTTTGGCGGCGGCCGCCGTCGTGGGATTCGCTGCCAGAAACGCGAGATCCTGTGTGATCAGCTTCTTGGTGGGCACCAACTGCCAGCTGCCGTCGTTGGCGAACTCCGTGAGGAACCGCTTCTGGTCGAGTGTGGCCGGATCGATGCCATTGGCGGACTCGAAGTCGTTGATCGCCGTCAGCACCTTCGGATCGGTCGGCTGGGTGCTGAGCTTCTTCTCGGCCTGCACCATGGTGTCGACGAAGGCTGAGATGACTTCCGGATGCCCATTGATGTAGTCGTCGGTGGATGTGAACATCGTCGACAGGTAGTCCGGAGCATCCGTGATATCGAACTGGTGGGTCTTTCCTGCGGTCTCCAGCGCGTATGTGTACGGGGCGGTCGTGAGTGCCGCGTCGACTGATCCCGCGGCGAGAGCCTCGTACGTCGCCTGCCCTGTGCCGAAGATGAACGTCACGGTGCTCGGGTCGACCTTGTGAGCCTTGAGCAGGTCCACCATGAACGCGTTGCAGGTGGCGGCCTGACCGCACGGCAGCGCGACCTTCTTTCCGGCGAGGTCGCTCCAGTTCTTGATGGAGTCGGAGGCGACGAAGCGCCAGTAGTCCTTTGCAGCGCCGGCAATGACCTTGAACTTGGCACCCTGCAGAATCGCCGTTTCGACGGACGGCGAAGCGAGAATATCGACCGCTCCCTGACTGAGCGTCTGCGCGGTCACGTTCGGCGCGATGGTGACGAATTTGATGTCGATGTTGTGCTCCCGGTCGAGCCCGAAGGACTGTGCGATCAGGGGGAGAAAAGTGGGCGGCGCGGTGGCGCCCGTGATGCCGACCTTCACGGTCGTGAGTTCCTTCGGAGTTGCAGTGGCGGCGGCAGCCGAGGCGGCTCCCGCGGGGGTCGCGCCTCGCGCGCATCCGGCCAGACCGAGCGCGGTCAGTGCGGCGAGCGCCACGACGAGCGCTCGGGTAGTGCGGCGTCTCTGGTACATGGTGAGTTGATTCCTGTTCTTAGGGGGTGGGTCCGGCCAGAGCGAGGGCCCTGGCAGGGTTGTCGATGAGGATGGTGCGGATGGCTTCGGGCGAGACGCCCTTGACTTCGAGCATGGGAACGATGTTCTTGAGGATGTG
>JBQCJQ010000438.1:0-2135 GCA_051952615.1 Humibacter sp. | reverse complement strand
TGTGCGCCATCCACCGTGACGTTCACGCGATCGCCCACCGCGATACGGCTCGGCTCGGCGAGCACGTGCACGACGACGAACGCCCACCCCTCCGTTCCACGCCGAACAGGGACCTCTGCGCCGACGTAGATCTCGGTGCCGTTCGTGGCGCCGAGGAGCACATCCGCGAGGGGCTGCTCGCGCTCGCCGACGAGTATCGTCCCGCGGTCGGGACCCTGGTCGGGCCAGGCGACGTCGACGGGATGAGCGGGCGTGCGGTCCAGCAGCACGAGCTCGTGATTCGCGTCATACGGCTGCACGTGCAGCACGGTCGCCGTCGCGGAGAGCGACGCGGGGTCGCCTTCGCCGAGCGGGTAGAGGACGACGGTGTCGGTCGAAGGGAGCGGCATGCGTCAGCGGAAGTTCACGAACTGCAGGTCGACGTCGACGTCGGCCCTCTTGAGCAGCGCGATCGTGGCCTGCAGGTCGTCGCGGCTCTTCGACGACACACGCACCTCGTCGCCCTGGATCTGGCTCTTCACCGACTTCGGGGCCTCGTCGCGGATGAGCTTGTTGATCTTCTTGCCCGCGTCCTGGTCGATGCCCTCCTTGAGGGCGACTTCCAGGCGGAACTCCTTGCCGCTGGCATACGGGTCACCTGCATCCAGGCTCTTCAGCGAGACGCCACGCTTGATGAACTTTGACTCGAGCACGTCGAGGATGGCCTTCACCCGCTCCTCGCTGTTGGCCTTGAGCAGGATCTTCTCGCCGCTCCACTCGACAGATGCGCCGATGTTCTTGAAGTCGTAGCGCTGGTCGACCTCTTTGCGGGCCTGGTTGACGGCGTTGTCGGCCTCCATCTTGTCGACCTTGCTGACCACGTCGAACGATGAGTCTGCCATGCGTGTCCACCCCTTTCACGTACGCGCGTGAGGATGCCCGAGCTGGCCCTCACGCACCCTCACGAGTCTATGGTCTGTCCCGTCGGCCGGGGTCTGGCACGGGTCTGGCGCCGGCGCTCGGGCGGTGTGGGATGTCGCGCGAGGACGAGGTCGGAGGTCGCACGGAGCGGATGGGTCACTCCGGCGCCCGCTGCCCTTATAGTGGCCGCGTGAGACAAGACGTCGGCGGCCTTGCCGCGACCGGATCCAACGTCACCCCGTGGCTGATCGTCGCAGGCATCATCGTGCTGCTCGGCGTGATCGCCCTCGTCGTCGCAGGCATCGTGCGGTCCAGGCGGTCGGAACAGCAGGTGGAGGACGCGGCGGAGACCGTGGCGGATGCCGGGGGAACGCTTCCCACGCCGGATCCGAATGCGCCGGCATCCGACGAGACCGTCATCGAAGAGGCCGCCGAACTCGGGGGAGCCGCGGCGGCCGGCACCGCTGCCGCAACCGGCGCGGATGCTGCGAAGGCGGAGACGGCTGCTCCGTTCTCGGGCGACCCCGCAGAGATCGCTCCCAGCGACGAGTTCGCGCCCAACGTCGGCCAGATCGGCCAGGACCTGGACGCGCCCGCCGACACGTCGTGGCCTGCTGATGGGGAGTCTCAGCCCGGCGAGCCAGGGGCGCCGAGGCACTCGGCGAGCCCCGAGAAAGAGGTACCTCCGTTCGACGCTCCGACCGAGAACGACGACCCCTCTAAGTAGCCGACGCCCTCGATTTCATGGGATGCCCCCACGCGGGTATTCTTATGGGGCGCGTTCGGTCAGGTGACTACATGTGGTCGGGAGCGCCTTGGCGAGTTACCCAAGCGGCCAAAGGGATCTGACTGTAAATCAGCCGGCATAGCCTTCGGGGGTTCGAATCCCTCACTCGCCACCCTCGTGAACGCCCCGGAACCCCTGTGAACACAAGGGGCTCCGGGGCGTTTCGTTTGTGCCGAGCGGTGGTTTGCCTGCGCGTCCCTCAGAGAGCACGTGAGAGGGGTCGTGCCAAAAGCGCTGCCGAGCGGTCAACCTCGGTGTGACTCTGCCGCGAGGCCTAGATGGTGAGCTCCGTTACGCGAGCCTCGTTGGCGTGCTGTGCCGCTTCGTCTAGGTCACCTTCGAAGAGGATCGTCGCTCTATCGCAGCCACACGCTCGACCTGCCGGACCGATAATGACGTGACCTGATAGGTCCGGCGGCGGGCTCGGGAGTTGCGTAGTTTGGCGATG
>JBQCJQ010000437.1:0-3284 GCA_051952615.1 Humibacter sp. | reverse complement strand
TCTATACAGCGTCTGTTCGGGGCGCGAAGCACGATACGGTGGGGCCACCCACGGCCGAAGGGGAGACATCCGACATGGTCACGTACAACTTCCTCGCCATCGGCGGGGTCCTCTCCTACGCGGTCGGGGTCGCCGTCTTCGTCTGGATCGGATACCTGGTCATCCGTGCCGCTGTGCGCAACGCGATGGATGACCACTACCGCAAGGTGCAGTGGTACGAGCAGACCGGGCTCTGGTACGGCGGGCGCCCGCCCAAGGGCCTTCCCGGTGCAGCCGAGCTCAGCAAGAGCGACCGCAAGAACCTCCCGAAGGACGAGCGGCCGGAATAACGACCGGCAGCGAAGGGCAACACCATGGACTTCGACGCGATTCGTGCGGCGGCCCGTGACACGGTCGAGCCGAGCACCTGGTCGTTCTATCAGGGCACCGCTGACGGACGCGCCGATCCCGAGGTGGACGCACGGGCGTGGGACCGCTGGTGGCTGATCCCGCGAATGCTCACCGGCATCCGCTCGGTCGACACGTCGATCGAACTCGGCGGACACCGCTTCGCGTCTCCGCTGACCATCGCGGCGACCGCCGGGCACGGCGCGGCGCACGAGGATGCCGAGCCGGCCACCATGGCCGCGGCCGGTGCCGCCGGCCTCCTCATGACCTATTCGAACAACGCGACGGTCGACATCGAGTCGTTCGGTGCCGCGGCGGCGTCGCCCTGGTGGGCGCAGATCTACGTGATGCGGGATGCGGTCGCGACCGACGACTACGCCGCTCGTGCGGCCGCCGCCGGTGCGTCGGCACTGGTGCTGACCCTGGACATACCGGGGACCCTGGCAGAGGCGTCGTTCCGCCAGAACGAGCTCACCGGACGGCTCGCGCTGAGAGGCAACCTGCATCCGGCAACCCTCCCGAAGGAGTCCGTTCTGCTCCCTGAGCACTTCGGCCACCTGGCTGAGGTCTCGGGGCTTCCGGTCTGGGCGAAGGGAATCCTCCACCCCGACGACGCGGTGCGGGCCATCGAGGCCGGTGCCGCCGGGATCATCGTGTCGAACCATGGCCGCCGGCAACTCGCGGGCGTGATCCCGACCTCTGTCGTGCTCCCGGAGATCGCCGCCGCGGTCGGCGGGCGGGCTCCCGTCATCGTCGACGGCGGCATCCGCTCGGGCGCCGACGTGGTGCGAGCCCTCGCTCTCGGGGCGACGGCTGCGGGTATCGGTCGCCCGGTGCTTTGGGCGCTCGCCGCAGGTGGGCGCGACGCCGTGGCGTCGATGCTCGCGACCTTCAACGAGGAGATCCGCGTCGCCATGGCGGCGCTCGGTGCCTCGCGTGTGGAGGAGATCACCCCAGCCTCGGTGCGCCGCGCCGACTTCTGAGCCGGCTGCACAGCGTCGCTAATCCGCGGCGTCGCGAGCCGCCTGCTCGATCGCGCCGACGTAGGTCGACCAGGTCGCTGGGTCGTCGCGCACGGGGTGCTCGTTGCGGTTGCCGGTCGCTCCGTCGATCGTCTCGCGCAGGATGTCGGCGTGCCCCGCATGTCGGGCGATCTCGACGCAGAGGTGGATGAGCACGGTGTGCAGGGTGGGGTTTCTGCGCTCCGGCGGCCACCAGCGCACCTCACCGACGGCATCCAGGTCGAGCGCATCGATTGTCGCGTCGGCGCGCTCGCATGACAGCGTGAAGAAGTCGACGATGAACTCACGGGACTCGTCGGATGTCGCCCACATGTCGGCTCCGGCGGCATCCGCCTCGTCGTCGAGCCACGGCAGGTCGAGGTCATCCGACGGCCGACCGAACACCTCGCCGAGGTAGCCCAGCTGCACGCTGCCGACGTGCTTCACGAGGCCGAGCAGATTGGTTCCGGTCGGCGTCAACGGGCGGCGGATGTCGTACTCGCTCAGCCCATCGAGCTTCGCAAGAAGGGCATCGCGCTGTGTGCGCAGGTAACGGTGGAGGGTGGTCTTCGCGTCGTCGGGAAGAGGCATGCCTTGACGGTACGCCGCACCCCGGACATCCGCATGGCTCTCACACCGCGCCGACATGACAGCTTCATACGATGCTTACGCGCGGCAGGTATCATCGCCGTCACCACCCGACCGTCACGTACGAGAAGTGATCCCCCTGATACGAGTACTGAGCTACAACCTCCGCAAGAACCGCGCGACGGGGGAGTTGATCGACCTGGCGGCATCCAGTTCCGCAGACGTGATGTGCCTTCAAGAGGTCGACACCGCCGTGCTCCCGGCGGAGGTCGGAACCCTGAGGCTCGCCGACTCGACGAAGCGCAACCGCCTCGGGCTCGCCGTCTATTACCGCGAAGACCGGTTCCACCTGCGTGAGACCGACACCTATGAGCTCAAGAAGTCACTGCACGACCGGGTGCTCGCGCCGGCGCACGAGCGTCTGGTGGGAACGCTGCTCGAGGATGCCGCGACGGGCCACGAGGTCGTGGTCGCGTCGTTCCACGCCGCTCCGCTCACCGCGCTGAACTCGCTGCGTCGCACTCAGATCCACGCCGCGCACGCCGAGCTGCTGCGCCTGGGACACGGAGCGCCGACCCTCATGATCGGGGACTACAACTACCCGTTCTTCACCCAGTCGCTGGGCGAGAGGGTGAAGGCATCCGGATACGACATGTCGCTCAGCGACCGCAAGACCTACACCAGGTACAAGTTCTTCAAGGGTCACTTCGACTTCGTCACCTCTGCAGGGCTCGCAGTGCGATCCGTCGAGACGCTCCCGCGGGGCGATTCGGATCACATGCCCATCGTGGTGGCGGCCGACTACGGCCCCGAGATCGCGCAGTAGGGCAGATGCGCCGCGGTAGTGCAGACTCTGACTACCCGAGGGGAACCCAGTGAGCGACACGCACGATCAGAACACGCCGAACGCGGATGAGCCGGCGAAGGAGCCGGACTACGGCACGCCGCCTCCCGGCGCGTATCCGCAGCCGCCGGTGGATCCGGTCGCGGGCCAGTATCCGCCGGCTCCCAGTGGCACGTACCCTCCCGCGCCGTCGTACCCGCCGGCACCGCAGGCCGGCTACCGACCGGAGAGCTATCCGCCCTCGATGCCCGGTGCATACCGCCAGCCCGGCGCATACCCGCCGGCGGCCGGTGCCTACCTGCCAGCGCCCGGTGCCTACCCACCGGCGCCCGGTGCATACCCGCCTCCCGCCGGATACTTTCCCGGCCAGGCGCCGTACGCACCGTATCCGCCACGTCCGTCCCGGGGCATCGGCATGGCGATCACGTCCCTCGTGCTCGGCGCCGGCTCGCTCGTGTTCTTCT
>JBQCJQ010000436.1:0-4096 GCA_051952615.1 Humibacter sp. | reverse complement strand
CACGGCAAGACGTCGATCGTGGAGCACGATGGCTCGCCGTTCTACGAGGGTGTTCGCCAGGGTTTCACGGCGACGAGGTACCACTCCCTCGCGGTGGTCGACGGGACGGTCCCCGACGAGCTGATCGTCACGGCACGCACGCCGGGCGGCGTGATCATGGGCGCCAGGCACCGCGATGCTCCGATCTACGGAGTGCAGTTCCACCCCGAGTCCGTGCTGACGCAGGACGGCTATCGCATGCTGGGCAACTGGCTGGCCGTCGCAGGCCTCGAGGGAGCGCAGGAGCGCGCCAGGCAGCTGGACCCCCTGCTCGCCGTCGGCTAGCCCAGCGGATCACGACTTCTGACGTCCCCACGGTTTATAACTCCTGCAATTGCGGGAGGGCCGGTTGGACACCGCCCGAGATTCCGGGGCAGTGGTCTCGCCGTGTGGACGATCTGCAGGAGTTATGAACGGGAGGGCGGTCCGGGGACCGGCGCAAGGGATCAGCCCGTGCAGTAACTGAACGTGATCGTGGAGTGCTGCGGCACCGGTCCGGGGGCCTGGGTCTGATGGTTCACCGGTGCGCCCGTCTGGGTGGCGCAATTGGGGTCGGCTACCGCGTTTGGCACGAGGCCGAGCTTCGGGTCCTGGAGGGTGGTGGTCGCCTGCTGCACGCTCATGTTGGTGAGGTCGGGCAGGGTGACCTTGCCGTTCGACACCACGAACTTGACCGTGTCTCCCTCGTGCGCTCCGGTGCCTGACGCGGGGTCGGTGGACATCACCACGTTCGCGGCCACGGTGGGCGAGTCCTGCTCGGTGACCTGACCGATCTGGAAGCCGAGGCTTTGGAGGGTCTTCTTGGCGTCATCCAGGGACTTGTTCGTCACATCGGGCATCGATACGGCCTTGGGGCCGGTGGAGACGTAGACGGTGATGCTGTCGCCCTTGCTGGCGATCACGCCGGCACCGGGATTGGTGCGGATGACCAGGCCCTTGTCGACGGAGGTGCTTGCCTCGTCGGTGTAGGTGGGATCGAGGTGGGCGTCCTTGATCTTGACGTTCGCCTGCTTCACCGTGAGGCCCGCGACGACGGGAACCCGTGCGGCGTTGTCCGCGAGGTGCTGCGTCGGTGTCTGGTTGAAGACCCACAGCAGAAGCGCCGCGATGATGACGGCGACGCTGAGCACGCCGGCCCAGATCCACAGCACGGGAGGTCGGCTCTGCGTGCGCACCACTTCGTCGTCATCGGCGAGCTGACGCAGTGCGGCGACCGCGGGCGTCGAGGTGGTGTCGGTGTCACCGAAGAGGGTCTCGGCGAAGGCGTCGCGCTTCTTGTGAACGGGCACCTTGCCCGACGCCGCGAGCTCGAGGTCCTCGCGGAACTCGGCCGCCGACTGGTAGCGCTGGAACCGGTCCTTGGCCAGCGCTCGAAGCACCACCATGTCGAACGCGGGCGACACCTTGGGGTTGATGCTGCTGGGCTTGACGGGCTGCTCGCTGACGTGCTGGTACGCGACCGCCACGGCCGTGTCGCCGCGGAAGGGAGGCCGGCCGGCGAGCATCTCGAAGAGCACGACACCCGTCGAGTAGAGGTCGGTGCGGGCATCCACCGTCTCACCCTTCGCCTGCTCGGGCGAGAAGTAGCTGGCGGTACCGAGGATGGCCGTGGTCTGCGCGACCGTCGCCGAGGAGTCGCTGATGGCGCGGGCGATGCCGAAGTCCATCACCTTCACCTGGCCGGCGCGGGTCACCATGATGTTGCCCGGCTTGATGTCGCGGTGCACGACGCCCGCGCGGTGCGAGTACTCGAGCGCGGTCAGCAGGCCGGAGGCGATGCGGGCGGCCTCGGCGGGCTCGAGGGGGCCGTTGCGGAGGATGTCGCGCAGCAGCACCCCGTCGACGTACTCCATCACGATGAACGGGGCCTGCACCTCGTTGCCCATCGCGTCGCGCACGGTCTCTTCGCCCGCGTCGAAGACACGCACGATCGTCGGGTGGGCCATGCGGGCCGCGGCCTGCGCTTCCTGACGGAAACGGGTGCGGAACGCCGGGTCGGTCGCCAGCGATGGCTTCAGCAGCTTGATGGCCACGGTGCGCCCAAGACGGGTGTCGACACCCTTGTGCACGTCGGCCATGCCGCCGCGCCCGATGAGTTCGCCTACGCGGTATCGCCCCGCAAGCATGCGGGGTTCATCGGTGGAGGGGAACTCGACGTCTGGCAACACTGCGAACAGTGTACTGGGGCGAGGTTGAGTGTTCGGTACGCCTCGTGGGTCAGGGCGCAGGCTGGGCCGTTACCGAGATCGCGGGCGACTGCGGAGACTCCACCGACTGTCCGCAGAAGATCGTGTACGAGACCTGGTGCGGGTTGGTGTCGGTGAAGGTGATCGTGCCCTGAGTGCCCTGCACAGGGCCGCTCGGGGACGGCTTTCCGTCGATGTAGAACTGGCGTCCCGTGAGGTCCTGTCCGGCGGGGCACTGGGCGCTGCCGAAGTTGAAGGTGGCCGGCTGGTTCTGGATGGCCGGGTTGGTCACCTGCGTGACGGTGTCGGTGGGCTTCGACGGCGGCGTGACGCTTCCGTACACGCTGAGCGAGATCGTCTGGTTGAAGTCGACGGTTCCCTGCGGGTTCACGCCGTTCACCGTGTCGACCTGGTTGCTGTTGGTGGCAGGTCCCGTGACGTTCTTCTGGAACTGGCTGAAGCCCAGCTGCCTGAGCGCCGCAACGGCGTCGTCGTAGCTCTTGCCGATGTAGGCGTTCGGGTCGACCGTCGCGCTGGTCGGCGGCGGCGGCGTGGTCGTGGTCTGGGTCGGCGTCGACGGCGGGGTCGTCGTGTGCGTCGTGTGCGTGGTGTGCGTCGTGGTCGTGGCGGGAGGCGCCGCGTCGTGGTTCTGCGTCAGCAGCGCGATGAGCGTGGCGATCAGGATGATCGCGAGGAGCGCGATCAGCGCGATGAGCGGCCACGTCCAGGGGCTGCGTTTCTTCTTCTTCTCGTCTTCTTCGGGCTCCTCGCTCTCGACCGTCTCCGAGTCCGCTGCGGACAGCACGGTCGTTGCCTGCGTCGCGCCTGCTGCGGCGCCCGCGGGCATGAGAAGGGTGTTGAAGCCCGTGGTGTTCGCACCCTCGCCGAGCACGGCGGGCACAGCGGCCGCTGCTGCCTGCAGGTCTCCGCGGCGAAGAGCCGTCGCGGCGCGCGCGAGGTGCGCGGCAGAGGACGGGCGCTCGGCCGGGTTCTTCGCGATGCACGCGTAGACCAGGTTGCGCACCGGCTCGCTCACCGTGACCGGGAGGGGCGGCGGCTGCTCGTTGATCTGCGCCATGGCGATGGCGACCTGCGACTCACCCGTGAACGGGCGACGACCTGCGAGGCACTCGTACGCGACGATGCCCAGCGAGTAGATGTCGGTGGTGGGCGACGCCGGGTGACCTGACGCCTGCTCCGGCGACAGGTACTGCACGGTTCCCATGACCTGGCCGGTCGCGGTGAGCGGCACCTGGTCGGCGATGCGGGCGATGCCGAAGTCGGTGATCTTCACCCGGCCGTCGGGCGTGATCAGCAGGTTGCCGGGCTTGATGTCGCGGTGCACGAGCCCGGCCGCGTGCGCGGCGTGCAGTGCGGCGGCGGTCTGCGCGACGATGTCGAGCACCTTGTCGGTGGAGAGGGTGTGCTCCCGCTCCAGGATCGTGGAGAGCGCCTCGCCGGGGACGAGCTCCATCACGAGGAAGGCGCTGCCGTCCTCCTCGCCGTAGTCGAAGACGTTGGCGATGCCCTCGTGGTTCACCAGCGCGGCGTGGCGGGCCTCCGCGCGGAAGCGCTCCAGGAAGCCCGGGTCGCCCAGGTATTCGTCCTTGAGGATCTTGATGGCGACGGTGCGTCCGATGACGAGGTCGGTGGCCTTCCACACCTCACCCATGCCGCCGATAGCGACACGGGATCCCAGCTCGTATCGTCCCCCGAAGGTGAGCCCAGTCGTGGGTCTCATTTATTCAGCACCGCCTCTAGTACCTGTTGTGCAATGGGTGCGGCAAGAAGGTTGCCATACCCCGTCTGACCAAGTCCGCCACCGTTCTCGACGAGCACGGTGATTGCATATTTCGGGTCGTTCGCGGGTG
>JBQCJQ010000435.1:0-12801 GCA_051952615.1 Humibacter sp. | reverse complement strand
GGCCGCCTTCTTCGATGGCGAGCCACCACGGGTGATCGCCCATCGCGGGCTCGCGTCGAGCGCGCCGGAGAACACCATCCCCGCCTTCATGGCGGCACTCGACGCCGGTGCCGACATCATCGAGACGGATGTGCACGCCAGCTCGGACGGCGTCGCCGTGATCTGTCACGACGACGACCTGCTGCGCATCGCAGGCGACCCGCGCGCTGTCGAGCAGCTCACGCTCGCCGAGCTCCAGGCGCTCGACCTGACCGGCGGAGTCCGCCTCGCGACCCTCGCAGAAGCACTCGCCGAGCTCCCCGGCGTGCGATTCAACATCGACGTGAAGACGGCCGCGGCGATCGAGCCGACCGTACGGGCGATTCGAGACGCCGGCGCGGAATCACGCGTTCTCGTCACCGCCTTCGATCAGCGTCGCCGTCGGGCCGTGGTGAAGGCGATCGGCGGCGTCGCCACCTCCGCGTCGACGCCCGGCGTGGTCCTCGCGATGCTCGGAGCGTGGTTGCGGCTCGGGCCCCTGGTGAGGCTCGGACTGCGCGACGTCGACGCGGTTCAGGTGCCGCGCCGTAGGGGCCGCATCGTCGTGGTCTCCCCCGCGTTCGTCAGGGCGGTGCACACCGCGGGGCGGGAGGTGCACGTGTGGACGATCAACGACGTCGACGAGATGCGCGAGCTGCTCGCGCTGGGTGTCGACGGCGTTATCTCCGACCGCTGCGACCTGCTTTCCGACGTTGTCAACCGGTCGCGCAGCGCGGGCGCGAACGGGAAAATCACCTGAAAGGGGGCTGAATCCCTGCGCGGGCCGGGCAGAGAATGCCCAGCTTGACGGTTTATAAGTGTGGATGCATCGCGAGAAGGGGACCACACAATGGCAGATCGCAGCTTGCGCGGCATGAGACTGGGCGCCCAGAGCCTACAGAGCGAAGAAGGCGTCACGTTCTCAGCCCGCACCAACTACACCTACAAGTGCACGTCGTGCGACCGGGAGACCGAGGTCGTCTTCGCGGCGGACGCAGAAGCTCCCGAGACCTGGGAGTGCAAGTACTGCGGCCACGAGGCGACGTTGCTCGTGAACGACGCTCCGGTCGAGATCGACCGCTCCGACGTCAAGGCGCCGCGTAGCCACTGGGACATGCTGCTCGAGCGCCGCACGCGCGCCGAGCTCGAGGAGCTCCTCGAAGAGCGCCTCGCCTATCTGCGCGCCCGCCGCGGCGAGCACAAGATCGGCGCCTGACTCCGAACGATTCGAAACACAGCCTGCCGACGGGCAGGCTGTGTTTTTTCGTGTACCCGGATGCCAGGCCGGCTGAGGATGCGCTCAGCGACGGCGAGAGCGCCGGTAAGTCACCGTGAGCGCCGCAACCACGACCGCACCGAGCCCGAGTCCGGAGACGAGCACCTCGATGGCCCTGCTGAGCAGGGTCGCGGGAGTCGTCGTCGTGCCGAGCGGGACATCCGTCAGCATCGCGCCCGGCTTGTAGGCCGGGATCTGGGCGATGGTGCGGCCGTCAGGGTCGATGATCTGGCTCGTGCCCACCGTGGAGATGTTCACCAGGCTTCTGCCCGTCTCGACCGCCCGCAGCCTGGCGATCGCCAGCTGCTGCATGTTCTCCTTGGTGCGGCCGAAGTCGGCGTTGTTGGTCTGGGCGAGAATGACCTGCGCTCCCCCGTTCATCATCTCGGTGGTGAGCTGGTCGTCGACGATGTCGAAGCAGATCGAGATGCCGGCCTTGACGCCGTTCACGTCGAAGACGTTCGGCAGGCTGCCCGGAGTGTACTGACGCCCGATGAGGCTGAGAAGACTGGGCGCGAACGGCATCCAGAACGACCGGTCGGGAACGTACTCGCCGAACGGAACGGGGTGCTTCTTGTCGTAGAAGGCGACCGCACCCTTACCGGCCTTCCAGAGCAGCGAGGTGTTGTAGTACTTGCCGTGCCGATGCGTGATGGTGCCGACGATCATCGGTGCACCCAGACGGCTGCTGAGGTTGTTCAGCACGGCGGCCGACGAGTAGTCCTCCGTCGGATCGATGTCGGCGCTGCCCTCCGGCCACACCACCATGTCGACGTCCTTGCCGATGAGCGGGATGGTCGCCTTGATCTGGGCGTTCATCACGTCTCCCGGCTGGTGCGGGTCGAAGTATCCGGCCGGGCCGTTGCCCTGCACGGCGCCGATGCGCGTCGAGCCCGAGACGGTGGCCGGCCACAGCGGAACGGCCAGCACGAGGGCGATGGCCCCTAGTGCGACGGCGATGCGCGGCCATGGGCGGTCGGCTGCGGCATCCGTTCGGCTCTCACGGAGCCATGTGAGCGGATGCCGCGGGTAGCGAACGCACTCGATGACGAGCGCCACCAGCCAGACCATCAGGAACGACACCCCGGCGATGCCGAACCACGCCACGAGGTGCGCCAGCGGGCTCTCGGACTGCGAGAGTGCGGCTCTCCCCCACGCGAACCCGCCGTACGGCCAGTTGCCTGAGACCCACTCCCTGGCCGTCCAGACGCCGCCGATCGCGACGGGCAGCAGCCCCAGCCTGCCCAGTGCAGTGGGGAAGGCTCGCGGAATCCATCGGTACGCGAGCGTGATCACTGCGCCGCCGGCCGCGAAGAGCAGCGACTCGAAGATCGACAGCGCGAGCCACGGCACGGGGCCGAGGTACAGCGCCGTCCACGCCACCTGGGTGAGGTAGAACGCGATCCCCGAGCAGAATCCGACGAGCAGGGCGCCGCCGATCGATCGGCCGATCAGCGGAACGAGCATGAGCGCCAGCCCCACGAACGCCAGGGGCCACCACGAGATGGCGGGGAAAGCCCCGTCGAAGACGACTCCCCCGCCCGCCCCGACCACGATCGCCAGCCACAAGGGAAGAGGCGGACGGGACGGCTGATTCACGAAGATCGAGCATAAGGGACGTGGCTATGTGCAGCGCCGCAGCGCGGGCGACCTCGGCCGGGCTCAGGCGACGCCGGAGTAGGCCACGATGCCTCTGCGCACCGACAGCAGGGCATCCCTCGCCACGGCCGCCAGAGGACCTCGTGCGACACCGGAAAGCTGATCGAGAAGATCGATCACCTGCTTCGCCCAGCGCACGAAGTCACCGGCGGGCAGATCCGCCTCGGTGAGCACGGCGGCGAGCGGGCGACCGGATGCCCACTGGTGCATCGCGAGGCACAGCGCCGTGGCGAGCGGCTCGCTGCCCGGCAGCCTGTTCTCCCGCTCGAGCTCGTCGAGACGTGCCCAGAGGTCCTGCGTCTTCTGCAGTGCCTCTCTGAAGGCTCCGTTCGGAAGGAAGCGCTCGGAGGGGTTCTGCTCGTCGCGTCGCGGCTCGAAGACCAGGGCGCAGGCCATCGCCGCGAGACCCGGTGCGTCCAGCCGGCTCCAGACGTCGCGTCGCAGGCACTCGGCGACGAGCAGGTCACGCTCGCCGTAGATGCGCGCCAGCGTGTGGCCGTGCTGCGAGGGCGTGAGCACGTCGTCCCGCGCCACCAGATACCCCAGTTCGATGAGCACGTCGGTGACGCGGTCGAACACCGTGGCGACGGCGCCGGTGCGATGCCGGATCTGCCGGGTGAGGGCATCCGTCTCGCGCTTGAGGAGCCACCACCGCTCAGCCCACCGCGCGTGCTGCTCGCGCTCCGCGCAGCCGTGGCACGGATGCTGCCTCATGCGCCGTCGCAGCTCGGCCAGCTCGCGGGAGCGCTTCTCTCTGGCCGCCGCGCTGTTCGGGCCGGAGGCCGGAGCGGCGGACTTGGACGAGCCGAACTTGGCGTTCGTGCGCTCGAGGTCGCTGAGCTGCCTGCGAAGGGCGGCATACTCGGCGAAGTCGCCGAGATGGCACTGCATGGCCCGTTCGTAGCCTTCGAGGGACTCCTCCTGCTTGCGGACCGTTCGTGCGAGGTCGACGACCGCCCGGTCGGCCTGGTACTGGGCGAACGACGACTCGAGGATCTCCCTCGTGTGCTCCCTGCCGAACTGGGCGATGAGGTTCACGGCCATGTTGTAGGTGGGGCGGAAGCTCGAGTTCAGCGGGTAGCTGCGCCTCGACGCGAGCGCCGCAACCGCCTGCGGGTCCAAGCCGTCGCGCCACTGGATGACGCAGTGACCCTCCACATCGATGCCGCGTCGCCCCGCGCGCCCGGTGAGCTGGGTGTACTCCCCCGGCGTGATCGGCACGCGGGCCTCGCCGTTGAACTTCTCCAACCGCTCGAGAACGACGGTGCGCGCAGGCATGTTGATGCCGAGCGCGAGCGTCTCCGTCGCGAAGACGACCTTGACGAGCTTGCGCTGGAAGAGCTCTTCGACGACCTCCTTGAACGCAGGGAGCAGCCCGGCATGGTGCGCTGCGACGCCGCGCTGCAGGCCCTCGAGCCACTCCCAGTAGCCGAGTACGGCGAGATCCTCGTCGGCGATCGTTCGGCAACGCTCCTCGGCCACGGCCCTGATCTCGTCGCGTTCGTGCGCCTCCGTGAGACGGATGCCCGACCGCAGCACCTGGGAGACGGCCTGATCGCAGCCGGCCCGGCTGAACACGAACACGATCGCGGGCAGCAGGTTGCGGTCATCCAGCAGTCGGATGACGTCGGGTCGGTCCAGCCGGCCCGAGTCCGGTCGGGCTCCCCTGGAGTGTCGGCGCCCGCGGTCGCTGAACTGACGCGACCCGGACGGTCGCCCGCCGACGCGGGCCATCTGCACGAGTTCGGGGTTCACGCGATTCGCGGCGCCCCTGGATGCCGACTCGAAGAGGTCGACCATGCGCTGGCGGACCAGCACGTGCTGCTCCAGCGGAACCGGCCTCGACTCCGACACGATGACATCCGTGTCGCCGCGAACCGCCTGCAGCCAGTCGCCGAACTCCTCGGCGTTCGACACCGTCGCGCTCAGCGACACCAGCCGCACCTCGCTGGGCAGGTGGATGATGACCTCCTCCCAGACGGCGCCGCGGAAGCGGTCAGCGAGGTAGTGCACCTCGTCCATCACGACGTAGGCGAGGTCCTGCAGCAGGTCGGACTCGGCGTACAGCATGTTGCGCAGCACCTCGGTCGTCATCACGACGACGCGGGCGCCCGCGTTCACGTTGGTGTCGCCGGTGAGCAGGCCGACGTCGTCGGTGCCGTACTCGTCGGCGAACTCCTGGTACTTCTGGTTGGAGAGCGCCTTCATCGGCGTGGTGTAGAACACCTTCGCGTTCGGCTGCGCCATCGCGAGGGCCACCGCGAACGCGGCCACCACCGTCTTGCCCGCACCCGTCGGCGCGGCGACCAGCACGCTGCGCCCGTCTTCAAGGCTCGCGCAGGCCTCGCGCTGGAACGGATCGAGATCGAATCGCTGCCACCGCAGGAACTCCTCGAGGCGGGGATGTCCCGTGCGGGCACGCGACGCCGAGAACCGTTCGGCGGGCGAGAGCTGGTCGGTCATGCCATCAGACTATGAGGTCGCGCCGACCGGCACGTCAGGTGGCGAGTTCCGCCTCGATGTCGTCGCTCTGCTTCTCGATGCGACGGTCGTGCAGCCACGCGACGACCCATGCGAGCACGTAGAGCACCACCAGCGGCATAGCGAGCAGGAACATCGAGATGACATCCGCCGACGGCGTCGCGATCGCGGTGAACACCATGATCGTGAGGATCGCCCAGCGCCACGCCTTGATGATGGCTTTCGCGCTGATCACACGCATGAAGTTGAGCAGCACGACGAACACCGGGAGCACGAACGCGATGCCGATGACGATGATCAGCTTCAGCACGAAGTTGAAGTAGTCCGATGCCACGAGCAGCGTCGTCTCGCCGTTCGGCACGAAGCTCGTCAGCACGGCCACGATGTGCGGAACGACCCACCAGCCCGCCGCGCATCCGGCGAGGAAGAGCGGAACGGCTGTGAAGAAGAAGCCGAACGTGTAGCCCTTCTCTTTGCGTGTCAGCCCTGGGGTGAGGAACGCGAAGATCTGGTAGAGCCACAACGGAGAGCTGATGATGATGCCGATGTAGACACTCAACTGCAGCTTCAGGTCGAACGCTGCCGTGACGTTGGGCCAGTTGATGCTCGCGTGTTGCGTCTTTGCAATCTCGTGCACCGGAAGGCTGATCGCGTCCCAGACGTACGGCTCGAGGAACCAGCCTGCGATGGCCCCGACCGCGATGCCGCCGGCAATCCAGAAGAAGCGGTTCTTCAGTTCCCTGAGGTGGGCCCCAAGGGACATCCTGCCTTCGGGATTGCTGCTGCCGCGCTTGGTTCGAGCGGCGGTGGTCACGGCTGGCTAGATCTTGTCGGCGGGCTTGTCAGCCGGCGCTGCTTCGGCCTTCGCCTCGGACTCGGCCTTCGCGGCCTTGGCCGCCTCGGCTGCTTCGTCTTCGCTCTGGCCCTCGCGGATCTCCTTCTTGAAGATGCGCGTGGACTGACCGATGCTCCGCGCCAGTGCGGGCAGGCGCGTCGCTCCGAAGAGGAGCACGATGATGAGCAGGATGATCCAGATATGCCAACCGCTGAACAGGTCGCCAAGCATTTCAGTGTCGCTTTCGCAGTAGATGGGAGAACCGACGTGGATCGGCACTCACAAGGAGTCTACCGCGTCGTATTCGAGCTTCCCGTCGAGTATGCCTGATCGTTGCATTGCGAGCACGTCGCTGCTCCCAGTTCTGCGCGTATTCACGGACAGGGCCGAAAACGGCGGGATGGAAAACGGGCTCTGAATCGTCGTTGAACTGACTGGAGAGCAGTTCGGTCTTGTCAGTGAGGTCCCCAAGGGCCTGCAAGGTCGTCATCGCCTTGACGAAGAGCCGGTAGCCGAAGAAGGCGAGCATGGCGAGAAGCGCCAACGAGAGGCCCAGCCAGATCAGGAGCCACGACCACCACGGCATCAGCGGCCTCCTTCTTCGTAGCGTGCTGTACCGGCGAGGACCCACTCAGCGACCGCGGCCCTGGCGTCCTCGGGCGCGGTGACGGTGATGGACCCGGCGAAGCGGGCGACGAGCCGCTTGAGGCCGTGGTAATGCGCCACTCGCACCTTGGTGTGCACGATGTCTCCGTCGCGCACCCGCGCAGCCTCGTCGGGGATGTAGTCCGCGATCAGGGGCAGCGCGGCGGCCGCGACGTCGACGGAGACCGTGAGGTCGTCGGATGACCCCTGGAAGAGCCGCTCCGGAAGAACGACGCCCGCCGCGTGCTCGCTGATCGGACGCCCTGTCGAGACGAGGCGGTCGATGCGGTCGAGCCGGAACGTGCGAACGGCCTCGCGCAGGTGGCACCAACCCCTCAGATACCAGTCGTCGTTCACCGACTCGATGCGCAACGGGTCAACGGTGCGGCGCTCACCGTCGCCTCTGGCGCTCACGTAGTCGAAGTCGACCTGGGTGCGGGCGTCGATCGCGTCCCTGATCGTCTTGACCGTGTCACGGAGCGAGACGGGCGCGACGGCCACCTGCGCTGCACCGGAGGCCGTCCCGCGCTCCAGCTTGGCCATCAGGGACGCCATGGTGTCGCGGTCCGCGTGCTCGGGCAGGGAGCTCAGGTACTGCAGTCCGGCGATGAGGGCCGCCGCCTCGCGTGCAGAGAGGCGGGGGGTGTCGTCGATGGCCACGGTGTGGGTGAGCGAGATGAGGTCGTTCTGCTCGAGGTCGTCCCAGTCGATGTCGAAGAGGTCGTCCGCAAGATATGCGCGCGACTCACCGGGAACACCCGCGACCGCGATGAGGTGAACGGCCTCCCGGATCTGCTTCGGGGTGACGCCGAACGCCGTGGCGACATCCGTCACGGGAGCCCGGTCGTGGTCCATCAGGTACGGGATCAGCGAGAGCAGCAGAGCGAGCTTGTCGCGCGCATCGCGGGGTGCGTCAGCCACGGAGCGCCTCCTCGCCGTGGGCGGCACCGTCGGGGGCACGGTGAGCAGCGAGCGTGGTCTTGAGTCGCTGAAGCACGGCATCCACGAGGCGTTGCGGCGAGATCACGCGAACCTCGGGGCCGTAGCTCGCGAGCTCGTCGGCGAGGAGCGCCAGGTCGGAGTAGTGCACGAGCAGGTGCCCGTCAGCCGTGACCTCGGAGTCCTCACGCTTGCTGAGGCGCAGGCGGGCGTCCGTGTCGGGCACGACGTCGACCTCTGCGACGTTGCGGTGCCAGATCTCCTCGAGCTGGTCGATCGCGTGCGCGGCGAAGTCCGTTCCACGGCGCGTGAACGTGGCCTGGGTGACGCGCGGCTGCCCGATGACGCGGGAGAGCAGGAAGGTGCGCGGGCCGTCGGCTCCCCTGTCGTGACCGTGCAGCAACCACCTGCCGTGGAACTGCACGAGCGCCAACGGCTCGACGACGCGCTTCGTCGGCGCGGGCTCGCCCGGCTTCAGGTATTCGAACTGCACGACCGCGTTGCGCTCCAGTGCGATCTCGAACGGCTCGAAGGCGGCCTCCCTGGTGCGCAGTCGCGGGGCGTAGCCGACGACCGGGTCATCCGCTTCGACGCCGAGGGTTCGCAGCTTCATGATCGCGCGGCGCGACTCGGCGGACAGCGAGCCCTCGCGCCAGACTCGGGCGGCGAGGAGCAGCAGCGTCATCTCCTGGGGCGAGAACGTGATGTCCGCTGGCAGGTCGTAACCGGTCTTGGGGATGCGGTACCGCAGCGCCTGGTTGTTGCCGGGGTCGCCGGGGTCTTCGACCGTCTCCAACGGCACGCCGAGCTCGCGGATGTCGTCTTTGTCGCGCTCGAACTGCCGCTCGAGAGCACTGTTGTCGCCGCCCTCGCGGTAGCGGGAGCTGTACCCCTGCACGCTCGAGAGGACCTCGTTCTTCGTCAGCCCCGACTCGGTGGCGACGAGTGCCAGAACGAGCGAGAACAGACGTTCCTCGACTGGCACCCTGTGTTGAGACACGATGCCAATCCTAGGAGACTCACCGGGAGCCGATGGGCTACTTCCAGATGCCAAGGATGTCGATGACGAACGCCGTCGCGCTGCTTCCCGGGGTCACCACGATGATCTGGCTGCCCACCTGCTTGCCGACGAGCTCCTTCAACACGGATGCCGGCGGCGAGTAGCTCTGCCCCGTCGTGTCGGGCCAGACGACGGGCGAGCCGTTGGTCCAGCTCGAGGATGCGACCGTGTCGGGGCTGCTCCACGCGACGGCCGTGTAGTTGACCAGCAGCAAGTCCTTCTTCGTCACCGTCGCGCCGGAGCCCTGCTTGAGCACGGCGGATGCCAGTGACTTAGGAGCATCGTGCGACGGGATCTTGATGCCCGGCTGGCCGTTCGGCGCGAGCACCACCGTCGGCATGCCCGGCTGTGCGGGGCGAGGAGCTCCGTCGGCGCGGCTCGGGTAGGCCTTCTTCAGGTCCATCACGAACACCAGGGTCGTATCGTTCGTGAGCCCGGCTTGGGTCGGGTCGGCGAGGAACTCATTCGCCCTTCCGGTGATCGCGATGCGGGAGCCCACCGTGTTGCAGGACATCGCCCGTTGCAGGCCGTCGACTGTGCTGTTGCTGCCGGTGTCGGGGCCCGCGACGATGTCGGCTTCGGCAGGCGCGCCGAACGCGGTACCCGTCTTGCCCTCGTAGTACGTCAGCTGACCGACGACGAGCTGGCCGTCCGAGATCGTCTCGCCCTTGCCCTGGTGGATGACGCTCTTCTGCAGGGTGCTGGAGTCCAGCGGCGTCGGGAAGGTCGCCTTCGGGGAGTTCACGTCACCCGAGACCTTGACCTGCGACGAGGCGTCGCCGGGCTGCACGCAGGAGCTGCTGGAGCTCGCGGAGGTGCATCCGGTCAGGGCCAGAGCGACGAGGGCAGCGGCGGCGACGAGTGCTGGCACTCTGCGTGCGGGGGCTGTGCGCACGGTTCCTCTTTCGACGAGCGACGTTTGGGATGGGACGGACGGGCGGGAGAGCCAGACGAACGGACAGGACCCGCGCTCCGGCATCCCATGCTAGTCGACCTCGTGATGCCCCTCTGCCAGGTCGGCGTCGTCGCCGCCGGCGTCCCGCTCGGCCGCGAGCCTGGCGGACTGCGATGCCTCCCGCACGCGCTTGCGGAGGCTCTTCGGGCTCACCACCCGCTCGCCGAGGGCACCTGGCGTCCACGCCTCCACGTCGTCTTCGCTGTACTCGCTCTTCGACGCCCTGCGCTTGAGCTCCGGAAGCACGGTGCCTGGGGCGAGCCGTCTGGCGGTGATGAGGAAGCCGGTGTGCGCGATCATGCGGTGGTCGGGACGCACGGCGAGGCCTTCGACGTGCCATCCGCGCACCATCGTCTCCGACGAGCTCGGGTGCGTGAACAGCCCGCTCGCCCTGATCGCCTCAGCGACGCGGGAGAGTTGGGTGACGGTGGCGACGTAGCAGAGAAGGACCCCTCCGGGCTTGAGTGCCGTGGCACACACATCCACGCACTCCCACGGGGCGAGCATGTCGAGCACGATGCGGTCGACGGTGCCTTCGGGAGCCCTGGCCGGCAGCTCCTGCTGAAGGTCTCCGACGGTGACCGACCAGTTCTCCGGGGCCCGGCCGAAGAACGTCTCGACGTTGCCGCGGGCGATGTCCGCGAACTCGTCGCGGCGCTCGAACGACGCGAGGCTGCCATCGGGGCCGATCGCGCGGAGCAGCCACAGCGACAACGCACCGGAGCCGACGCCGGCCTCGACCACGTTCGCACCGGGGAAGATGTCGGCCTGCGCGAGGATCTGCGCGGCATCCTTCGGATACACGATGGCGGCACCGCGAGGCATCGACATGACGAAGTCGGTGAGCAGCGGGCGCAGGGCGAGGTGCTCGACACCCGCGGCGTTCGCGACGACGGACCCGTCGGGCAGGCCGATGATGGCGTCGTGCTCGAGAGGGCCCTTGTGGGTGTGGAAGACCTTGCCGGGTTCCAGGGTGATGGTGTGCAGGTGTCCACGGGGGCCGGTGAGCTGCACCCTGTCCCCCGCACGGAACGGGCCGGATGACGCAGGCAGAGCGGACTCGTTCACTTGGCACGCTCCCGGAAGAGTGCCGCGAGATCGTCGTATCCCCTGCCCTCGAGGGTCGGCCAGAGCGTGTGCTCGTCGTCGTTCACGGGCAGCGGAATCATGTGCGGCACGCCGATCGCGACGGTGCCTGCTGCGACCGCCGAGGTGAGCCCGTTCATCGAGTCCTCGATGGCGATGCAGTGCCCGGGCTCGACATCCAGGGCGCGAGCGGCGTCGAGATAGGGGTCGGCGTACGGCTTGGGCCGCTCCACCTCGTCGCCCGTGACGAGCAGGTCGAAGGCGGGGAACGGGATGTGCGCGACGACCTGCTCGGCCATCTCGCGGATCGACATCGTGACCAGCGCCGTCTTCACGCCGTGCTCCTTGATGTCGAGCAGCAGCTCCTTGGCACCAGGACGCCACGGGACGCCGTTGCTGTCGAGCTGCTCCTGCACCCTGCGGGTCAGCGTGTCGACGATGGTGTCCGCATCGAGGTCGACACCGTGCTGCTGGAAGACCTTCGCGGACTCCCACAGGCCGGAGCCGACGAGGAGCAGGGCGTCGTCGTGCGTCCACTTCCCGCCGTGCTCGTGCACCAGCTCGGTCTCCGCCTGCATCCAGTACGGCTCGGTGTCGACGAGGGTGCCGTCCATGTCGAAGAGAACGGCGGCAAGGGCGGCTGAGGTCACGAGCATTCAGTCTAGGCGGCGCATAGAACCGCCCGATGCGGGGGACGTGGCCGCCAGCCCCCGGCCGGTCGTGCGGCCTATTCTTGGTAGACGCGTCCTGCCGGGCGCCGAAACGGAATGGAGCGGGCCACAGCGTGACCAACGACAGTGGGATCTTCGACGGGCGCATCCTCGTGGTTGCGTTCGAAGGGTGGAACGACGCAGGCGAAGCAGCCAGCGGTGCCGTCCGCACCCTGAAGGACGCCCTCGACGTGGTGCCGATCGCCAGCATCGACCCCGAGCTGTACTACGACTTCCAGTTCAACCGACCGGTCCTCGCCGCGGACGAGGAGGGCCGTCGTCGCCTGGAGTGGCCCGGCGCCGTCGTCTACGCCCCGGTCTCCCCCGGCATCCGTGTCGAACCGCTCGAAGAGGACGCGGAGTTCCACGCCAGCGGCTCGGGTGTCGGCAACCTCTATCTCCTGCTGGGCACAGAGCCGTCGCGCAGCTGGAAGGCCTTCACGACCGAGCTCATCGACGCGGCGCTCTCGGCGGGCATCGACGGCGTCGTGCTCCTCGGCTCCATGCTCGCCGACGTGCCGCACACCAGGCCGATCTCGGTCTTCGCGTCGAGCGACAACCCCGAGGTCCGCTCCGACCTCGGAGTCGAGCGGCCGACGTACGAGGGACCGGTGGGCATCCTCTCGGTCGTCGCCGAGGCCGCAGAAGCGGTCGGCATTCCGACGCTGTCGCTGTGGGCGTCGGTACCGCACTACGTGCACAACTCCCCCAGCCCGAAGGCGATGCTCGCACTCATCGAGAAACTCGAGCAGATCATCGACGTGACCGTGCCGCGCGGCGACCTGGTCGCCGACTCGGCAGCATGGGAGAGCGGAATCGACGCGCTCGCCGCGGATGACGAGGACATGGCCTCCTACATCGAGCAGCTCGAGCAGGCCCGTGACACCGTCGACTCGCCTGAGGCCAGCGGCGAGGCCATCGCGCAGGAGTTCGAGCGCTACCTGCGCAAGCGTGGTGACGGTCGCGGCGACAAGGGTGACGGCCGCGGGCCGGACGAACCGTGGCGGCGCGACTGACGCTGTCGCTTCCGCTACTCGACCTGCGGCGAAAGGTCGATGCCCAGCAGGGCGTCCGCGATGGTGCGGACCAGGGCCGGGTCATCCGTGCCGGCTTCGGCGGCCTCGTCGATGACCGCGA
>JBQCJQ010000434.1:0-3616 GCA_051952615.1 Humibacter sp. | reverse complement strand
AACCCGTGCGCACCGCGTCCAGCACCTTGACCGAGTCGCTAAGGGGCTTGACCGCATACACGTGAAGGCCGGCGGGGATATGCCCCGTCACCTCGTCGCAGTTTGACGCAGGGGCGAGGAAGATCGTGGCGCCGGCGCTCCGAGCCCCGTACATCTTCTGCCGAATGCCGCCGATGGCGCCGACGTTGCCGACGTTGTCGATGGTGCCCGTTCCCGCCACCCGCTTGCCGCCGTTCAGCGAGTCCGGCGTGAGCTTGTCCATGATGCCGAGCGCGAACATCTGGCCGGCACTCGGGCCGCCGACGTTGTCGAGCTGGATGCTCACCTCGAACGGAAAGTCGTACTTCATGCTGGCGCCGATGCCGAGCACGACCTGCCCGGCGACCTTCTCGGGGGTCACGCTGAGGGTCTGCTCCTTGCCGTCGCGCAGCACGACCAGGCTTGCAGGCTTCTCGCTGCCGTTCTTCTTCAGCTCGTCGCGCAGCCCCTGCACGCTCTTCACCGCCACCCCGTCGACCGTGAGGATCTCGTCGCCCACTTTCACGACGCCCTTCGCAGGGCCGTCCAGAACCTGGGCGACGACGACATGCTGCGGAAAGTCGTAGCCGAGCTCATTGAGAGCGGCGGCGACGGCGTCCTTCTGCGAGTCCGTCATGAGCTGGGCGTTCTCGGTGTTCTGCTGCTGCACGTTCGCGCCGGGCGGGAAGGCCACATTGACCGGCACGACCTCGTGCGACGGCGACAGCCATGCCTGGATGACCTGGCCCCAGTTGGGAAGCTGCTGCGGCGTTCCGATCTCCGACACCGTGAGGAGGTCGAGCGAGCCCTTCGTCGGATAGGTCGGATGCCCTGTGACGACGATCAGCGGCTTCTTCTCGTCAGCCGTGGTCGGGGTCTCCCCCACCGGGTGGTTGTAGCCGAGCGTGTTGAACACCGGTCCCGGCGCCTCGATCACGTAGGGAGCCGGTGACAGGGCCATCACCATGAGGAGCACGAAAGCGACGACGATGAGCGCCGTGCCGCTGGCGCGTCTGCGGGAGAGACGCGGTTGCTCGCCCTCCTCGTCGGCATCCTGCTCCGGCCCGGCGGCGTCCGGAGTGTTCCGCGCGTGCGCGTCATCGGAGAAAAGGGTCACGTTGCTCTCCTCGTGTTCGCGACAGGCGGACGATGGACCACGACAGCATAGGGGAATTCCCACCCGCGGCCGCTGTGTGCGGGGCTAGCGTTGATGGTGCGTCTGCGGCGAGAACCGCAGAGCGCGCCCCCGTGCCGGGATCGACGCATCCCGTGAAATCGACGAGAAGAGGCATCGCGTGTCCGATGACGACCGGAACGATCCAGAAGACGAGTTCCGCGACATGCTGCGCCAGTTCCTGTCGGGGAACGGATCGTTGGACCCAGAACAACTGGCGGGAGCCGCGGGTATCCCCGCGGACGCCGCAAGCATCCAGGCGCTGATGAGCCAGCTGCAGAGCGCCCTGCGCTCCTCGGGCGACGGCATCAACTGGGATGTCGCGCTCGAGCAGGGCACCTCGATCGCGTCGAAGGACGCCATCGAGGTCACACCTGCCGAAAGGGTCGAGCTCGACCAGGCCTTCAACGTTGCGGCGCTGTGGCTCGACGAGGTGACCAGCATCTCCGAGCTCACGTCGACCCCGACGCTGCTCAGCCGAAGGCAGTGGGTGAAGGACACCATGCCGGTGTGGACGCAGCTCGCCGAGCCCGTCGCGACCAGCATCTCGGACGCCCTCACCCAGGTGATGCAGGACCAGGCGCCCGAAGAGATGAAGGGCATGCTGCAGAACGCCGGACACATCGTGCGCGCGGTCGGCGGCACACTGTTCGCCGTTCAGCTCGGGCAGGTGGTCGGGCAGCTCTCCAGCGAGGTGGTGTCGGGCGGAGACGTCGGCATTCCGCTGCTGAAGGACGGCACGGCGGCGCTGTTGCCGCAGAACGTCGCGGCGTTCGGCGAAGGGCTCGACATCCCGAGCGACCAGGTAGCGCTGTACCTCGCGGTTCGCGAGCTGGCGCACGCCAGGCTGTTCCGCCACGCCAAGTGGCTGAGGCTGCAGCTCATCACGTCGATCACCGAGTTCGCTCGCGGCGTGACCATCGACATCGACCGCATGCAGGAGCTCGCCGAGGGATTCGACCCCTCGAACCCCGAGGAGCTGCGGCAGGCCATGGTGAGCGGCGCGCTCATCCCGCCGAAGACCGAAGCGCAGGAGGCCGCCCTCGCGCGGCTCGAGACGCTGCTCGCGCTGATCGAGGGCTGGGTCGACGTGGTGACCGCGAAGGCGACGGCCAGGCTCCCGAAGTCGGATGCCGTTGCGGAGACGGTTCGACGGCGTCGTGCTGCCGGCGGCCCCGCCGAGTCCGCCTTCGGCACGCTCGTCGGCCTCGAGCTGCGACCGCGAAGACTGCGCGAGGCGGCGGCGATGTGGAAGCAGGTGACGGATGCCGTGGGCGATGACGAGCGCGACCGTCTGTGGTCGCACCCCGACCTGCTGCCCACATCAGAGGATGTCGACGATCCGAGCGCTCTCGTGGCACGGCTGACGGCATCGGCATCGGGCGCCGAGCCGGAGTACGACGAGCTCGACGAGGCGATCGCGGCCCTGCTGCGCGGCGACGCGATCGAGGGCGACGCTCCCCCGGAGCCGGGCGACGACACCACGGGCGGCGACGAACAGGGTCCACGCCCGGTCTGAGGCCGCTTCCGCTTCCGCTGGTTGAGGAGCAGGGGCTCACGCGCGCTGTGGACAACGTCTGTGCGCGGCGCCGCACATCGGCATGATGGCGGCATGATCTATCGCCTCGATCCCGCTGTTCCCCTGGTGTGGCGCGATCCGCACACGCTGCAACTGGGTGTGGATCGCGTGGTGTGCGTCTTTCCCCAGGTGACGCCCGTGCTCGAACGGATGCTCGCGGCCCTGCGTACAGGAGCGGCCCGTTCGCTGCTCGAGGTGACGGCATCGGTAGGCGGGCTCGGACGCGCGGCGAGCGCCGAGGTGGACGACCTTCTGGCCTCGGTCTCGGAGGCGCTGCTGCCGACGCCGGAGTCCGGTGGCCGGCAGTCGACCATCGTGATCGACGGTGACGGCCCGACAGCCGAACGGCTCATGCGCCTGTTGCGCGAGTCCGGCCACTCCGTCGCCGCGGCCGATCGTGTGGATCGTGAGTCCGACGACGTCGCCGCGGTCGTGATCTTCGGCTCCTTCGTGATTCCGCCATGGCGGCACGGCCCGTGGCTGCGGCGGGACATCCCGCATCTGCCCATCGTGTTCGGCGACGCGGGCGCCGAGGTCGGCCCGCTCGTAGAGGCGGAAGGGCCGTGCCTGCGCTGCCTGTCGCTTGCCCGAACGGACGCGGATCCCGCGTGGCCGGCGATCGCGGCGCAGCTCGACACGCACGCGCCGTCGCCCGAGCCCGTCCTTCTCTCCGCTGACGTCGCATCGCTCGCCGCGCGATGGCTGGATGCCAGGCTGCGGACCGGCGACCGGTCGCATGCCTCGACGAGCATGCGCATCGAAGGGGATGGACGGATCAGCTCGCTGCAGCACTCGGCGCACGGTCTGTGCGGATGCCGAGGTCTGCCAGAAAACGTGACGGCTCT
>JBQCJQ010000433.1:0-3300 GCA_051952615.1 Humibacter sp. | reverse complement strand
TGTGGCCGAGACCCAGACCCTTGCCATGAGCCCGAGCTCGAATCCACCCATCACCGCCCGTCTGCGCGTAGGAGGAGGTCGTTCCCTCCCCGCTGCCCTCGTGGTGGTCGCTGTCTTCGCCGTGCTGCTCGGCTTCGTCGAGATCGCCTTCGGCACGCAGAGTCCTGGGCTGCTCTGGGTCGTCATCTCGTTCACTGTGGTGTTCTGGATCTGGGTGGGCGCCGGACTACTGGCGTGGTGGCGCCGCCGGCACAATGCCACGGGACTCCTCATCGTGGTCGGAGGGTTGGCGATCTTCCTCGCCGGCCTCGCGAACCTTGGCATCCCCGCGCTCACGCTGGTGAGTGCCATCTTCGCGACGACCCCCCTCGCCGTGACCGTGCAGCTGCTGCACGCCTTCCCGTCGGGCCGACTGAGGGGGCGTCTCTCGATCGTCACCGTGATCCTGATCTGGGTGGCGTGCCCGGTGGCGCAGTTCGTGCTCATCGTGATCCCGTCGGACCAGCCTGCCGTGTTCCAGGTGATCGTCACATCGCAGCGGATCCTCGGCATCGCCGTCATGGTGCTGACCGCGATCGTGCTGACCCAGCGGCTCATCGCGGCGGATGCGCGACACAGGCGCATCTTCCTTCCGCTCTTCGGCTACGGAATCTTCGCGGTGCTCGTGCTGGGTTTCGCGGGCACGATCGCGAGGGCGTTCGGCTTCTCCCCGAGCGTCGTCGGGCTGGTGCAGCTGGCGGTGTCGGCGCTCATCCCGATCGCCTTCCTGCTCGGCGTGCTGCTCGGCGGGTTCAGCAGAACCGGCGACCTCGAGCCGCTGAGCGCGTGGCTCGCCATCAGCGGCGCGGGCAAGCCTGCGGTCGCCAAGGCACTGGCGAGCACCCTCGGCGACGACTCTCTGCGGGTCGTCTACTGGTCCGAGGAGCGTGAGGAGTTCCTCGACGAGCTCGGCTCGCCGGTCTCCCCTGAACAGCGCGGGAATCACCGCGGGTGGAGCGAGGTGCGCGTCGAGTCCCGGCTGGTCGGCGCCATCGACTACGACACCGTCATGACCGCCGACCCCGAACCGGTCAGGCGGGCGGGCGACGTGCTGGCGATCGCCGTCGATCGCGAGCGTCTCACCGCCGAGCTGCTCGCCACCAACGAAGCGCTTGTCCAGTCGCGCATCAGGCTCATCGAGACCGCGGACCGTGAGCGCTCGCGCATCGCGCAAGACCTCCACGACGGCATCCAGGTGCAGCTCGTGCTGCTCGCGCTCGCCGCGCAGACCATCGCGAACTCCGATGACGCCTCGCCTGCGACCAGCGAAGCCTCTGCCCAACTGAGGCGCGGCATCGACGAGACCGCTGCCGACCTGCGTCGTCTCGTGCACAACGTTCTTCCCGCCGCACTGGCGGAGCGCGGTCTGACGGCGGCGGCCGAGGATCTCGTCGACCGGCTGGCCATCCCGGCCACGCTCGATGCGGATGTCGACGACGACGCCATCTCGAGCACGACCGTGCACACCGCGTACTTCATCATCGCCGAGGCACTGACCAACGCGACCAAGCATTCGCGGGCGACGTCGGTGCGCGTCAAGCTGCGCTCCGATGGCGAGTGGCTGCACATCGACGTGCGCGACAACGGGATCGGCGGAGCCAGCGTCAACAGGGGTGCCGGGCTCCGCAGCCTGGCAGACAGGGTCGATGCGCTCGGCGGCAAGCTCGACGTGCAATCGGCCGTCGGACACGGCACGCGAGTGAAGGTGGAACTGCCATGCGGGTGATCATCAGCGAAGACGAGGTGCTGCTTCGCGAGGGGCTGCGACACCTGCTCGCCGGCGAGGGGTTCGAGATCGTCGCGGCGGTCGGCGATGCCGACTCCCTACAGCGCGAGGTCGGGCTTCTCCGTCCGGAGCTGGTGGTCACCGACATCCGCATGCCACCGACTCACACCGACGAGGGGCTGATCGCCGCGCTGCGCATCCGCGATGCGTACCCGACGATTCCGGTCGTCGTGCTCTCGCAGTACGTTCAGCGGAGATACGCGACCGAGCTGCTCGACCAGAACAGCGGCGGCTTCGGCTACCTGCTGAAGCAGCGCATCGCGGATGTCACCACCTTCACCGCCGACCTGCGTCGTGTTGCGGCCGGTGGCACGGCACTCGACCCCGAGGTCGTGTCCGTGCTGGTCACACGCGCGAGTCGCGCGAGCGGGGCCGTCGGATCTCTCACCTCGCGGCAGCTCGAGGTGCTGTCTCTCATGGCCGAGGGCCGCAGCAACGCCCGGATCGCGAGCGACCTGTTCCTGACCGAGAAGGCCGTCGTGCAGCACACATCGAACATCTACGCGGCGCTCGGCCTGCCGGTCGACTCGGATGACCACCGCCGCGTGCTCGCCGTCATCCGGTACCTCGCGTCGGTGGCCGACGAGTACCGCTAGCGCGGCGAGCTCCCTTCACCGCTGGTTGAGGAGCTCGCCGAAGGCGCGTCTCGAAACCGGCTACGACCGCGGCGGCGGGGTGTACGCGGTGCCGAGCTCGCCGGTGAGGGCGACCAGGAGTCGCACGGCGGGAGTCTGGCAGACCGCGTCTCCCGGGTCATCCGTCAGCGTCTGCGAGGTGGTGCAACCGCCCGACGCGATGTCGCTGTTGGTCTGCACCGCCACCGTGGTGTCGGTCGCGGTGTCGTAGTAGAGCGACGTGTTGTACCCGGAGAGGTCCCCGGTGTGGCCCACCCATCCGTTGGAGCAGCTCATGCCGAACCCGTACCCGATGTCGGCGAACGAGGTCAGCCGCAGTTGCTGCGTCTTCGCGTCGACGAGACCCTGTCCCGTTCCGAGCGCGCGACCGACCGTGAGCAGGTCGTCGATGTCGGAGATGATCTCGCCGGCGGTGAAGCTCCACGAGGGATTCCACTCGGTCGAGTCCGCCGGGGCGTCCGGCGTTGCCTCGTTCCCGTTCAGCGTGAACCCGTGGGCGTACGGCTCGGGGATCGCCGCTGAGTCGCCGGGCCACGACGTGTTCGTCAGGTGCAGAGGGCCGATGATGCGCTTCTGCAGCTCCTCGGCGAACGTCTGGCCGGTGACCTTCTCGATCACCATTCCGAGCAGCACGGTGTTGGTGTTCGTGTAGTTGAAGCTCTCGCCGGGGGCGTACAGCGGGGAGATCTCCGTCGCGGCCTTGACGACCTCTTCCGGTGAGTACACCGCCGTCGGGTCGGCGAAGTACTTCTCGAGGAGCTTCTCGTTCATGGTGTAGCTCGCGATGCCGCTGGTCATGTTCGCGAGCTGCGTGAGGGTGATCTTGTCGCCGTTCGGGAT
>JBQCJQ010000432.1:0-10396 GCA_051952615.1 Humibacter sp. | reverse complement strand
CCTCGCCGTAGCCGTTCGAGGTGTCGATGAACCTGATCGGGCTGTCGAGCACCGCGAGAACGGTGTCGATCGCCTGCCTCTCGTCGACGTCGTAGCCGTACAGCCTGGACATACTGGCGAGCGGGCTTGTGCCGAAGCACAGCGCGGTCACGTCGATGCCGCTCGATCCCAGCGGGCGGATGTCCTCGCCGGCACTCACGCGTCGGCTCCGACCGTCTCCCGCGCCGGGCTGCGCTCCGCGAAGGCGTCGCGCGCCGCGTGGTACGCCTCGACGAATCGGTCGAGAACGGCTTCCGTCTCGCTGTCGCCCACGGCGAGCTCAGGATGCTCAGCGCGCCACGCGAGAATGCGGGCAACGGAGCGCTCGAACGTGAGCTTGGGCGCGAATCCGGGCACGAACCTGCGGATCTTGCCGGTGTCGAACACCGCGGAGTGGCCGAGGTCACCCACCATCTCGCCGGACCAGAACCACTCCGGCGCGATCACGGGGTAGAACTCGCTCGGCACGTGTACCAGCCGCGGCTGAACGCCGAGAACTCGCGCGATGATCGTGTAGATCTGGTCCCAGGTGAAGACGTCGTCGCCGGTGATGTTGAAGACCTCGCCGATGGCGCGCGAGTTGCCGAGCAGCCCGACGAGCCCCTGGGCGAAGTCCTCGGCGTGCGTCAGCGTCCAGAGCGAGGTGCCGTCTCCGTGCACCGGGATTTCGTCGCCGCGCGCGATGCGGTCGATCACGGTCCAGCCGCCGGGTAGCGGTGGGTTCTGGTCGTCGTACGTGTGCGATGGGCGCACAACCGTCACGGGGAACCCCGCCGTCGTGTGCGCGTCGAACAACGCCTGCTCGGCCCGCCACTTCGCCGTGGCGTAGGGAAGCGGCGGGTTGGGACCCGTCGGTGTCGACTCCGTGATCGGCGTCTGCTGCACGGGCTTAGCGTAGATCGAGGCCGAGCTGATGTGCACGTACTGACCGATCCGGCCGGTGAAGATGCGCAGCATGCGCTGCACGTCGTCGACGTCATACGACAGGAAGTTCACGACCGAGTCGAATCGCCGGTCCCCGATCGCGTCGGCGACGGCATCCTCGTCCGTGACATCCACGGTGAGTCTCTCGACCGATGCCGGTAGTTCGCGGCGCACGGGATGAGAACCGCGGTTCAGCACCGTGACGTGCATCCCGGTCTCGGTCGCCAGTCGAACACACGATGTGCTGATCGTGCCGGTGCCGCCGATGAAGAGCACGCTCAGCGGAGCGTTGTCGTGCTGGAGCACAGTCTTTCCTTTCTGATGCCGCGTAGCGGAGTCGCCCTAGCGGCCCGCAAACCAGTCCTCGAAGCCGTTCTCGGTGAGGCAGATGAGCACGTCCTCTCGTCGGATGCCCAGCGTCTCGAGCTTGCCGACGACGGTCTCGAAGAAACGTCGCTTCGTGGCGACGGGGTACATGTGCACCGCGGTCACCCGGATGAGCACAAGCTCGCGTCTCTCGACGTCGTTGTAGGTCGCATCGAACTTGAGCTCGCCCTCACCATGCGGGCGAAAGACCTGGAAGCGGTCGTCCGACGGAATGCCGAGTGCCTCGATCTGGGCGTCGTGAATGGCGTTTCCGATGGCGTCGTGCGATGCCTCGAACCGCTCGCGGGACAGGTCTACTTGGATGAGTGGCACAAGGCCTCCTTATTCGTCATTTGATTGCGCCAGCCGACAGACCGCGCTCGAAGAGACCTTGCAAGCACAGGTAGGCGACGACCTCGGGAATGGCGGTGAGCACCGCCGAAGCGAGGATCTTGGTCTGGTCGTTGCTGAACTCCCCGACGAAGAACTGCGGAACCAGGGTGATGGTCTGCAGGTCTTGCGACTGCAGGAACACGAGCGGCATCAGGTAGTCGTTCCATGCACCGATCAGCGTGAAGATGAGCACCGCCGCCGCGATGGGGCGGGTCAAGGGGATGATGAGGTGGAAGAAGCCTCGCATCGAGTTGGCGCCGTCCACCCGTGCCGCTTCGAACATCTCGTCGGGCAGTCCGTTGATGAAGTTGCGGGTCAAGAGAACCGCGAAGGGCACCTGCAGGGCCGCGAGCGGCAGGATGACCGACCAGTACGTGTCGTAGAGGCCCAACTGCTGCGTGATGGAGAAGAGCGGCGTCAGCAGCACCACCTCGGGCAGGGTCAGGCAGACCAGCAGCATCCAGAAGTAGACCTCGCGCGCACGGATGTGTAGTTTCGCGAAGCCGTACGACGCGAGCATCGTCACGACATACACGAGGATGATCACACCGGCCGCGATGATGGCGCTGTTCAGGAAGAACCTGAAGAAGCCCGGCACGCCGAGCACCGCCTGGTAGTTGCCCCAACCCGCCCCCGCGAACGAGCCCTGCACCATCACGATGAGCGGGAACAGGAACGGCAGCACGAACAGCGTCGCGAGGATCTGCAGGAGCACCTTGCCCCAGCGAGTGCGCACCTCGAACATCAGAGCGCTCCCTTCTTCTCGCGCGTACGTTCCCGCCCGGCGATCTGCAGGATGATCGCGATCACCAGGGCGACCACGAGCAGGATGATCGACAGTGCGGCGCCGTAGCCGACGTGGGCGAGCTGGATCGTCATCTGGTAGATGTACGTGCCGAGGAACTGGGTGGCGTTGTTCGGTCCGGCGATCGTGACCAGCCACGGGATGTCGAAGGTCTTGAGCGCACCGATCGCGCTGAGAATGGCGAGCGCCACCGTGGTGCCGCGCAGGCTGGGCCAGATGATGCTGACCAGCGTGCGGATGTTGCCGGCTCCGTCGATGCGCGCCGCCTCCAGCATCGATTGGTCGATCTGGCTCATCGCCGCGTAGTAGAGCACGAACGTGAGACCGGTCCACTCCCAGATCGTGATCACCATGATCACGGGCAGCGCGGTGCTCTCCTGGCCGATCCACGGCTGCACGAGGGCTCCGAGGCCGACGTGCTCCAGCAGCCAGTTGAACTGGCCGTTGATCGAGAACATCTGACGGAACACCGGCGCCATGATCGCCGGGGCGAGCACCACGGGCACGAAGACGATGACCTTGTAGAGGATGCCGAGCTTGATCTTCGAGTGCATCATCACCGCGAAGATCACACCGAGGGCGGTCTGGAGCACGAAGGTGACCACGAAGAACACGACCGTGTGCCACACCGCCTTCCAGAACACGGGATCGCTGGTGAAGATGCGCACGTAGTTGTCGAGGCCGACCGACTCGGGGTTCGGGCTGGCCCCGTCCCAGTTGAGCGTCGACATGTACCCCGTGTACCCGATGCAGTAGTAGATGAACCCGACGCCCAGCACGAGGGCGGGGAGGATCCACGGAAGCCCGGGCGCCTGCAGCACGCGCCGCCGGCGGGCAGGACCGTTGTGATCCTGCCCGCCGCGGGCTGCCGGACGTTTCGACGCACCCGTGCGGGACATCCCCGCTCCGCTGGCGCGCGCTGTCGTCTGGGACACTGTGCTGCTCCTAGCCGTTGGCCGCAGACGCCGCCTCGGCGGCCTGTTGCAGGGTGTCGGCGGCCTGCTTCGGTGTCGCGCTGCCGCTGGCCACGGACTGCGCGGCCGCGAGGAACGCGTTCTCGAGGTCGGCGTTCAGCAGGGCGAATCGGGGCTCGTTCACCGAGCCGACCTTCTTGAGCAGGTCGTTGACGGGGGCCTGCTGCACGCTCGGGTCGACGAACTTGATGGTGGTGAAGTCGGGCTGAACGCCCTTGAGCGTCGGCAGGGTGTCGAGGCGGTCGGCGATCACCTGCTGCCCCTCCTTCGAGGTGGCGATCCACTTGGCGAACGTCTCGGCCGCCGCGCGGTTATTCGACTTTGATGCCACGGCGAGGCCGTAGTCTGCATCGCCGAACATCTCGCTGGTGTTGCCCTTGCCTGCCACATCGGGGAAGGCGATCGGCACGATCGGGAACGGCTTGGCGCCGGCGACACCGGCCGCCGAGATCGCCTCCGTCATCGCCTTCTCAGTCGCGTACTGGGTGTACCAGGTGCCCATCATGACCATGGCGTACTTGCCGGTGAGGAACTGGTTGTTCGCGTCGGGGTACTGCTGTGCGCCGAGGGCGCCCTTCTGCATGATCCCGCTGTCGAACGGGTCCTTCCAGATGCTGAGCGTCTTGACGATGGTGGGGTCATTCCACTTGGCGTCGCCCTTCGAGGCCTTCGTCCAGAAGCCGGGCTCGACGGAGTTGGAGATGGACTGCAGGGTGTCCTGGTCGAAGCCCTCCTGCGAGGCGCCCTGGACGAAGCATCCCTGCCCGTGCTGTGCGAACACATCGCACACGTGCTTCCATTCGTCCAGCGTGGTCGGCGGCTGCAGGCCGTACTTCTTGAACAGATCGCTGTTGATCCACAGCGTGCCCGCGTACGTCGAGCCGACGGGGAGTGCGGTGAGCTTGCCCTTGCTGGTCATGCCGCTCACCGCGATCGGCGCGATCTTCGACTTCCAGTCGGCGCCGAGCGCAGCCTTCGCGACCGGCGTCAGGTCCTCCGCGTAGCTTCCGAACTGCTGAACGTATGCACCGGGCTGCAGATCGAACACGTCGGGACCGCCGTTGGAGGCGAGCGCGGGACGCATCGTCGCCTGGTAGTCGGAGATGCCGATCAGCTTGAAGTTGACCTTGATGTTCGGATACTTCTCGTTGAACTTCGCGATGAAGTCCTTCGCCTCCTGGCTGTTCGTGGGCGTCCAGCCCCACCAGTTGATTGTTCCCTTCGTGGGGGACCCGCTCGAGCTCTGGTTGTCGCTGCCACTGCATGCGGCCAGCCCAAGCGCTGTCATGCCCACCATTGCCGCAACGGCGACCGTTCGCAGCGTCTTCTTCGATCGGAATGGCAAGTGCATCGGTGATCCTCTTCGGTAGCGGATACGACGTCGTATCCGGACTTGGCGTGCCGGGATCTGGACGATCGCGGCGGGCGCAGAGGTCATCGGCCCGTGGCCCGGATCCCTGTCGAGGGCATCGCGCGCAATGACGCCGTTGTTCCTGCTGCGGTGGCGGGTGGCACCCGCTGTCGTCCACGACGCTAACCAGCACGAAACTTCATGTCAAGATTTCTCCTGAAAAACGAAAGTTTCGTTATCAATCCGACACGCGGCATAGCCGAGTGCGTCTGCCCCGTGGGTTGAGGAGCGCGCGGCGCAGCTGGGTTGCGTCCGCCCCGTGGGTTGAGGAGCGCGCGGCGCAGCCTCGCGCGTCTCGAAACCCGCTCCGAGCGCGCCGCAGAAGCCGCGGCCGGCGAGCCCGCCTCAGCGGCGAGGCGGCGCGGTGCTCTCCCGTACCACCAGCGATGTCGCGAGCTCGACTCGGCTGAACGCCAGCTCGGGTTCGTGACGCAGCCGGGTCACCAAGTGCGTCGCCTGCTCCGCCATCGTGGCGAGCGGCACGCGGATGGTGGTGAGCGGCGGTCCAGCCCATTTCGCGATGGCGAGGTCGTCGTAGCCGACCACTGACACGTCGCCGGGGATCGTCTTGCCAAGAGCGCGGACCGCCTCGTAGATGCCGAGGGCGTGCAGGTCAGACGTCGCGAAGATCGCCGTCGGCGGTTCGGGCAGGCTGAGCAACTCCCGGCCGCCGAGCACGCCGTCGGCCTGATGGAACCGACCGGAGCGGATGTACTCCGGTCGAATGGGCAGGTGTGCTGCATCCAGCGCTGCCCGGTATCCGGAAAGCCTGGCGGTCGACGCCATCATGCTGTCGGGGCCGGTGATGATGGCGATGTCGGTGTGGCCGAGCTCGATGAGATGCTGGGTGGCGAGGAAACCGCCGTTCCAGTCGGCCGAGCCGATGGACGGGGCGTCCGAAGCGGGGGAGCCGTACGGGTCGATCATCACCATCGGGATGCCTCGAGAGCGCAGACGTTGTGCGTCGCCTGTTTCGAGTTCCGATGCCACGAGGATGACGCCGAGCGGCTGGCGGCGTAGAACGCCGTCGACCCATGCCTCGGGCGGCCGGTGGTCCTCGTTCGCCGCCGAGACGACCATGCCCGCGTGCTGTTCGCGTGACACCTTCTCGATGCTCGCGATGGCCGCGGCGCCGAATGGGCTGTCGATCTCGTAGCAGAGCACCTCCAGCAGGGGAGCGCCTGCCTGCGGTGTCGAGCGACGGTTGTAGTTGCGGTCGCCCAGCAGCGACTCGACGCGCTTGCGCGTCTCGGCGGAGACGCCGGCGCGACCGTTCAGAACCTTCGAGACCGTCGCAACAGAGACCTGGGCGAGCGCGGCCACCTCGGCGAGAGTGGCCCGTGATGGGCGCCCCGCCGTCGCCTCATCGTCAGACATTCCCTCACTGTATGCCCAGGGAAGGCCGCGCGAAAGTTTTCACGCCGACGCCTTCTGTTGACGGGTTGGCGGGGTGCCCCTACGCTTGCCGAAACGATAGGTTTCGTAAGGTGTGAGAAACATTCATGGCGGAGAGAACAGCGGAGTTCGCGACATACCCGTCGTTGGCAGGGCAGCACGCCTTCGTCAGCGGA
Source organism: Humibacter sp. (assembly GCA_051952615.1). Taxonomy (GTDB): domain Bacteria; phylum Actinomycetota; class Actinomycetes; order Actinomycetales; family Microbacteriaceae; genus Humibacter. Next base: position 3,913 of record JBQCJQ010000432.1, on the reverse strand, counting down.
GGCGCCTCTGGATTGGGGCGCGAGTTCGTGTCACAGCTCGCCGCCCAGGGAGCACGGGTGTCGTTCGTCGACATCGACGAGGCATCCGGTCGCGCCTTGGCGGCGGAGATCGCCGAGCGCGGAGACCCGGAGCCGACATTCACCGTCGTCGATGTGCGGGATGTCCCGGCACTCGTCGGCGCGATCCGCCGTCGGGTCCAGGCGGCCGGTCCGGTGACCGTGCTCGTGAACAATGCCGCCAACGACTCGAGGCACGCGGTCGACGCGGTCGACGTCGAACTGTGGGACGACCGAATGGCGGTCAACGTGCGCCATCACTTCTTCGCAGCCCAGGCGGTTGCCCCAGGCATGCGTGAGGCCGGGCACGGTTCGATCATCAACCTCGGGTCGATCAGCGCCCACATCGACCTCATCGATCTTCCCGTCTACATCACCGCGAAGGCGGGCATCGAGGGCCTCACGCGCACGCTCGCCAGGGAGCTGGGCGGCGACGGCATCCGCGTCAACTGCGTCATCCCCGGCTGGATCATGACGCCGAAGCAGCTGACGATGTGGGTCGGGGATGCTGAACGGGAGCACATCCATCGCATGCAGGCGCTCCCGGAGCTGCTGTATCCCGCCGATGTGGCGCGCATGGTGCTGTGGCTGGCGGCCGAGGACTCGCGCCTGTGCACGGGCCAGGCCTGGGTGGTGGACGGCGGGTGGCAATGAGGTCGGAACAGGTCACAGACCCGGTCGTGGAGCACGGTGAGGGACCAGTGTGGAACGCGGCTACCGGCCGATTGCTCGTCGTCGACATGCTTGCCGGCGATGTGGTGGATCTCGGCGATCCGGGTCGCGGCGGGCCGAGTGCTCGCACGTCGGCTCCGGAGCCGACGCGACACCACGTCGGCTCCAGGGTGGCGGCGGCCGCGCGACCGCGAGCATCGGGCGGATACGTCGTCGCGACGGAGCACGGTTTCCACCTCCTCGACGACGGCTTTCGGATCGAACGCGAGCTTCCGGACGTCGTGGAGGATGCCCGCATTCGCATGAACGACGGCGGCTGCGATCCGCAAGGCAGGTTCTACTGCGGCACCATGGCGTACGACGAGGCGCCGGGAGCCGGTGCGCTCTTCCGGCTCGATCCGGACGGCACGACGACGCTCGTGTTCGACGAAGTCGGCATCTCGAATGGGCTGCAGTGGAGCGCGGATGGCGCGAGTGCGTACTACGTCGACACTCTGACCGATCGCATCGACCTCTTCGACTTCGACGGCCGGGATGCCTCGTTCCATGACCGCCGTCCGTTCGCGATCATCGATCCCGAGCACGGGCATCCCGACGGACTCGCCGTCGATGCGGAGGGTGGCGTCTGGGTCGCACTCTGGCAGGGCGGTCGGGTGCACAGGTACGACTCGACGGGGGAGCTCACCGCCGTCGTCGAGGTGCCGGGCGTGACCAACACGACAGCCGCCACGTTCGGCGGCGACGACCTCGGGACGCTGTACATCACGACCTCACGTCTGGGGATTCCTCCCGGCGCCGAGCCGGCGGCGGGAGCGGTCTTCGCCGTCGAGCCCGGAGTCGCCGGGCGACCGCTCCACCTCTTCGCCGGCTGACCCGCGCCTCGAAGCCCGCTCAGTGCGATTCGCGGGTCACGGTGGAGCCGCTCGCACCGACCAGGAAGTCGAGGTCGGCGCCGGTGTCGGCACCCTGCACGTGGTCGATGTAGAGACGCTGCCAGCCGCGGTCCGGGTTGGCGAAGGCTCCGGTCTCGCGGAACGGCGGCTTGCGGGCGGCCAGCTCCGCGTCATCCACCTCGAGCCGCAGGCTCCGGTTCGGCACATCGAGCGAGATGATGTCGCCGTCGCGGACGAGCGCCAGGGTGCCGCCCGCAGCGGCCTCCGGTGCGACGTGCAGCACGACGGTGCCGTATGCCGTGCCCGACATGCGTCCGTCGCAGACCCGAACCATGTCCCGAACGCCCTGCTTGAGGAGCTTGGCGGGAAGGGGGAGGTTCGCGACCTCGGGCATGCCTGGGTACCCCTTCGGGCCGCAGCCGCGCAGCACGAGCACCGAGTCGGCGTCGACCTCCAGGTCGGGGTCGTCGATGCGAGCATGGAAGTCCTCGATCGAGTCGAAGACCACGGCCTTGCCCCTGTGCACCAGCAGCTCGGGGGTTGCGGCGGCCGGCTTGATGATCGCGCCGCGGGTGGCGAGGTTGCCACGCAGCACGGCGATGCCTGCGTCATCCTGCAACGGGTCTTCGCGCAACGAGATCACGTCGCGGTCCCACACCGGGTGGTCGCCAAGGAACTCCGTCAGTGCCGCGCCCATGACCGTCTGCGCCGAGGGGTCGAGCAGGTCCTGCACCTGGTCGAGCACGGCGAGGAACCCGCCCGCGCGGAAGAGGTCCTCCATGAGGTACTCGCCGGCCGGCTGCAGGTTGACGAGCAGCGGCACGTCCTTTCCGATGCGGTCGAAGTCGTCGAGCGTCAGGTCGATGCCGAGCCTGCCCGCGATCGCGAGCAGGTGCACGACGGCGTTGGTCGATCCGCCGATCGCGGCCAGCGCGACGATGGCGTTGTGGAAGGACTCCTTCGTGATCACCGTCGAGATGCGACGGTCCTGTCGCACCAGCTCGACCGCGAGGCGGCCGGTCGCGTGGGAGGCTTCGAGCAAGCGGCTGTCGGGCGCGGGGGTGCCCGCGAGCCCCGGGATCGTCATGCCGAGCGCCTCGGCCATCAGTCCCATCGTCGAGGCGGTGCCCATCGTGTTGCAGTGGCCCTTCGAGCGGATCATCGACGACTCGGAGCGCTCGAACTCGGCCTCGCTGAGCGTGCCGGCGCGCACCTCCTCGCTGAGCTGCCACACGCCGGTGCCGCATCCGAGCAGCTCACCGCGGAAGTGACCGTTGAGCATCGGCCCGCCCGGCACGACAACGGCAGGGATGTCGACGGATGCCGCACCCATCAGCAGCGCGGGAATGGTCTTGTCGCAACCGCCGAGCAGCACGACGGCGTCGACGGGGTTGGCGCGCAGCATCTCCTCGACCTGCATCGCCGCGAGGTTGCGCCACAGCATGGCTGTCGGCTTGACGAGGGTCTCGCCGAGACCCATCACGGGGAGCTCGAGCGGGATGCCGCCCGCCTCGTATACACCGTTCTTCACGTACTGGGCCACCTCGCCGAGGTGCATGTTGCACGGCACGAGGTCGCCACCGGTGTTCGCGATCGCGATCTGGGGGCGCTTGCCGCCGAAGGCGTCAGATGGGATGCCGCGGCGCATCCACGCACGATGGATGTAGGGGTCACGGCCTTCGCCGCCGTACCAATCCTGGCTGCGCAGGGTCACGGGCAAGCTCCTTCGCTCGGGTTGGGTGTGCGCTCGGTCGCGTGCAGCGGGTTCGGCACAGCGTTCAGTCTGCCGAATTTGTTGTGACCGTGCACGATCTCGGTGGTCACGGCACCAGGATGCCGCGACCGACGGCGCCGGCAAGGAGGGCGTCGTAGGCGCGGTTCATGTCGGACAACGGCATCTGCTCGCCGACCAATCGGTCGAGTGGCAGCCGGCCGTCGAGATAGAGACTGAAGATTCGTGGCAGGTCCAGCGGCGGATTCGACGACCCGTAGAGCGAGCCGACCACCCGTTTCTGGCGCTGTACCAGCTGATTGAGCGGAACCGCGAAGCGGGTGGATGTCGCGCCCAGCCCGATCGCGATCATCGTGCCACCCGCCGCGACGCATTCCAGCGTCGTCTCGAGGGTCTGTTGCCTTCCGACAGCCTCGATCGCCCACGGAACGCCATCGCCGCCCGTGATGTCCAGCACCTTCTCGAGCAGATCGTCTCTCGCCGTGTTCACGACGTGAGTGGCTCCGAGCTCGCGTGCGAGCTCGAGTTTGGCGTCGTCGAGGTCGGCGACGATCACAGG
>JBQCJQ010000431.1:0-2547 GCA_051952615.1 Humibacter sp. | reverse complement strand
TCGAGCAGAACGAGGGTCGCACCGGCATCCACCGCGGCGAGCACGCGGGCGAATGCGAGCCTGCGCGCCTCACCGGGTCTCAGCTCGTCGGGTGACCGGTCCGCCAGTGCGCTCAGGCCGACCCTGTCGAGCAGGGCGATGGCGCCCCGGGCAGCCGTTCCGCTCGCGCCGTAGAGGGCCAGCTCGTCGGTAAGGGTCTGCGACGAGAAATGCGGATGCTGGGGCATCCACACCGTCTGCTCCGCGGGCGGAACCGAGATGGACCCGGTCACGACGGCATCGGGTTCCAGCAGCGCGCCGCGACCGGCAAGGACGGCCATCATTGTGGACTTGCCGCTGCCGCTCGGGCCGGAGAGCAGGGTGACGCCGGGACGCGCGGTAAAGGACAGCGACCGCACGGCCGGTTCCGTCCGGAGCGGATAGGTCACCGAGAGATCGTCGACGACGATCGACGGGCCGGAAGCCGAGGTCAGGGACGGCTGCACGGCGTTCGACCCAGCTGACCGAGACCACGCGCGGTCGAAGACGGCACGCACCCGGCGCAGGGCTTCTCGGCCGGTGTCCGAGGCGTGGAACGCGGCGCCGACCTCGCGGATCGGGGCGTAGCACTCCGGTGCGAGGATGAGCGCGACCAGCCCCGCCTCGAGGGTGAGATCGCCGTTCAGCAGCCGGATGCCGACCAGCACGGCGACGATCGCGACCGAGATGGTCGAGAGCAGGTCGAGCGCAAGTGCGGAGAGGAACGCCGTGCGCAATGCCGCCATGCTGCGCGTGCGGTGATTTTCCGAGATGTCCTCGAGGGCGGCGGCCTGTTCGCGGGCCCGGCCGAGCCCGACCAGAACGGGCAGACCCCTGGCGAGTTCGACGAGGTGGTCGGACAGTCGCCCGAGCGCGTCGAGCGACGCGGCGACGCGATCCCTGGTGTGCATGCCGATCAGTGCCATGAAGAGCGGAACGAGCGGAACGGTGATCACGATGACCAGCGCGCTGACCCAGTCGGCGGCGAGGATGCGCACGCCGACGAGAAGCGGGACCGTCGCAGCGGCCACCAGCGACGGCAGATACGAGGTGTAGTAGGCGTCGAGGTCGTCGAGCCCGGTCGTGACGAGCGACGCGTCGGTTCCCACCCCGTTGTCCGACCGCCGCAGCAGGGCGACGGCCGAACGATGACGCAGATCGCGCTTCACCCCGGCCGCCGTCGACTGGGACGCGACGCGCAGTCCCCAGACCGCGGCGGCGCGAACGAGCGCTCCCGCAATGCCTTCGACGACAGCCATCCCGACATCGCCGTGAGCGATGACGGTCACGATGCCGCTCGCGAGAGCGTCGGCGACCAGCACGATGCCGAGCGCCTTCAGCGCCCCGAGCAGGCCGAGCAGGAGCATCCGCTTCCTGCCGACCTCGGCGAGCCCCTCGACCGGCGACGTGCGAACCGGGGCGTCGGTCATCGCACCCTCACCGCCGCTGTTACCGGCTTCGCCTTCGGGATGCTCGCGCCGCCGATGCGTTTGCGGAAGACCCAGTAGGTCCAGCCCTGGTACGCCAGCACCAGCGGAATGCCGAACGCCGCCACGACGCTCATCACGCCGAGCGTGTACGGAGAGCTCGACGCGTTCGTCACCGTGAGGTCGTACGCACGGCCTACGGTGGAGGGCAGCACGTTCGGGTACACGTTCGCGAAGATCGACGCCGTTCCCAGCAGAAGGAAGAGCCCTAGGCCTGCGAACGCCCTTCCCTCCCTCGCCTTGCGTGCCGAGAGCCACGCGAACACGGCTGCCACGACGGCGGCGGCGACCAGCAGCCAGGTATATGCCTTGCCGTTCATGAGTTGCACGCCGACGACCCAGGCCGCGATCGGGATGAGCAGCACGGGCATCCATCGCGCCGCGAAGCGACCGCTGCGCTCCCGAACACCGCCTTCCGTCTTGAGCGCGAGGAACGCCGAGGAGTGCGCGAGGCAGAACCCGACGACGGCGAGCCCGCCGACGACGGCCCATCCGTTGAGCCAGCCGAACGGTCCGCCGGTGCCGTCCCCGTTGGAGTCGATCGGCAGCCCCGTCGTGGTGAGTGCGAGCATCACGCCGACGCTGAACGCCGCGACCAACGAGCCGACGCCGAGTGCGACATCCCACGACCTGGTCCAGCGTTCCGTCGCGCCCTTGCCGCGGTACTCGATGGCGACGGCACGGAAGATCAGCGCGAGCAGCAGCAGGACGAGCGGCACGTACAGCGTCGAGAGCAGCGATGCATACCAGAAGGGGAATGCGGCGAACGTAGCTCCGGCCGCGGTGATCAGCCACACCTCGTTGCCGTCCCAGACCGGGCCGATCGTGTTCAGCATGACCCGTCGGTCGGTCTCGGTGCGCGCCGAGAACAGCACGTGCATCCCGACGCCGAGGTCGAAGCCCTCGAGGAAGAGGTAACCGGTCCAGAGCACGGCGATCAGGATGAACCAGAGTGTCGGAAGGAAGTCCATGGTGGTTCCTTGTCTGTGGTCGGGTCAGTACGCGAACGCGAGCACGTCGTCGTCCGACGGCGCGTCGGGGT
>JBQCJQ010000430.1:0-5005 GCA_051952615.1 Humibacter sp. | reverse complement strand
GGTTCTTCGACCCGATGGAGGAGATGGCGATGTTCTACAACTCCTACCAGTCGGCCGCGGCCGCGCTCGAGAAGATCTCGGGCGTGCTGGAGGAGGAGCCGAGCGTGCCTGACCCGGCGCATCCGGTGGACCTGTGGCAGGCATCCGGTCACGTGAAGTTCGACGAGGTGAAGTTCGCCTACAAGAAGGACAGGGTGATCCTGCCGGAGTTCACGCTCGACGTGCCGTCTGGGCAGACGATCGCGCTGGTCGGTTCGACCGGTGCCGGCAAGTCGACGCTCGCGAAGCTCATCGCCCGGTTCTACGACCCGACGGAGGGCTCCGTCACGCTCGACGGCGTCGACCTGCGCGACCTTCACCCGAAGGACCTGCGCAGGGCGATCGTCATGGTCACGCAGGAGGCGTACCTGTTCTCCGGAACGGTCGCCGACAACATCGCGCTGGGCAAGCCGGATGCCACACCCGAGGAGATCAGGGCGGCGGCTGTCGCCGTCGGTGCCGACGCGTTCATCGAGGGCCTGCCCGACGGGTACGACACCGACGTGAACAAGCGAGGCGGACGCGTGTCGGCCGGTCAGCGGCAGCTGATCTCGTTCGCGCGGGCGTTCCTGGCGAACCCTGCGGTGCTCATCCTCGACGAGGCGACGAGCTCGCTCGACATCCCGAGCGAACGACTGGTGCAGGAGGCGCTGCTGACCCTGCTGAAGGATCGCACCGCGCTGATCATCGCGCACCGCCTGTCGACCGTCGCGATCGCCGACCGGGTGCTCGTGATGGAGCACGGCAGGGTGGTGGAGGACGGCTCGCCGGCCGAGCTCATCTCCGGCACGGGCCGCTTCGCGCAGCTGCACGCCGCATGGAGGGACTCCCTGGTGTAGCTCCACGCGGCCGAGTCACCTGCTGGAAATCGGAGATCCGCAGTCGGTGTCGGCGTGTCGACCCCCTCGGGCGGCGTGTCGGCGCGGATCTCCGATTTTCGGCGCGGATGACCGCCGGGGCCGGCTAGGCGGGCGGGGGCGCCGTGCTCGCCCGCACCATGAGTACGGGCTCGATCGCCTGGTCGGCCGTGACGACCTCGGGGTCGCTGATGGTGCGCAGCAGGTGCTCGACCGCGAGGCGTCCGACGTCGCGGAACGGCTGGGCGATCGTCGTCAGCGGTGGGGAGCAGTAGGCGGCGAGCGGGATGTCGTCCACGCCGATCACCGAGACGTCCTCCGGCACGCGCCTGCCCTGTTCGACGAGCCCGCGGATGACCCCGAACGCCATCTCGTCGCTGGCGACGAACACCGCCGTGGCGTCTGGCACTCTGGCCAGGATGAGCCCGTTGCGGTGACCGGACTCCGGCGACCAGTCCCCGGGGAGCTCGGGAGGAGGGGTGACGCCGGCATCCGCGAGCTCCGCACGCCAGCCGTCGGCGCGGGCGGCGGCCTCCAGCCAGGCAGACGGGCCGGCGACGTGCCAGACGTTCTCGTGCCCGAGGTCGAGCAGGTGGCGCGTCGCGAGCCTGCCGAGGGCGCGCTGGTCGATGGCGAGCACATCGGTCGAGGGTGTGCGCGAGCCGTCGATCGCGACCGTGGGCAGGCTCTCGGTCAGCGCTTCGATGGCGTGGTTCGTCGAGATGAGCGGAACGGCGAGCACGATGCCCTCGACGCCCTGGTCGGCGAGCCGGGAGAGTGCGGCCTCGATCGCCGATGCCTCGAGCGACGCGGTCGTCGCCGTCGACACCGCGTAGCCGGCCTCGGTCGCAGCCGCCTCGATGCCGACGATCAGTGCCATGCGCGACGCGAACCCGGTCTGCAGAGTGACGACCCCGATGGTGCGACTACGGCCGGATGACAGCGCCCTGGCCGCGCTGTTGCGTCGGTACCCGAGCTGCTCGACAGCTGCCATCACCTTGGCGCGGGTCTCCGCCTGCACGTTCGGATGTCCGCTCAGCGTTCGCGAGACGGTCTGCGCCGAGACCCCGGCGAGGCGGGCGACGTCGGTCATGCCCGGCGGGCGTGTTGCGTTCACGGCAATGATGCTACCTGCGGATGTCGGATGTGCTATCGCTAACATTCAGGGCGCGTATCGGGACCCGTCACCTCGGACAGGTCCCGATACGCGTGTCGCTGCGCTGCGCGCTACGCGACTGGCAGAGTGCCTATCCCGCGAAGGCCCCGTGGTTTGACTTCGTGATCGTCAGCGTCTGCTGCGCCGCAAGGGGCAGCGAGTCGACGGTGCTCGATGCGACATCCCAGGTGCGGCCGGGCGTGGTCTGCACGGTGCCGTTCTTACGGTCGCCCGACATGCCGAGCACGAGACCGCTGTAGCGGTTCACGAGGCGGAAGCCGCCCGTCGCCTTGCCGGTGTTCGCGTCCGTGTTCGGTACGAGGAACCACTGCTGGCCGACCGATGGCGTCGAGGTCGCTGCCGACACGGTCGGCACGGTCCCCCATGCCCGGTTGGACGTGGTCGACGAGTCGACGCCCAGCAGCTCGCCCGACCCTGCGTTGGCGAGCGTGTACGCGCCGTCACCGGTGGGCGTGAACGTCCACGCGCTCCACACCGAGTTGCCGATCGAGCCGGAGGTGACCGTCGTCGGGTTGTCCGGCACCTGCGAGAGCACCTGTCCGCTGCCGTTGCCGATGCGGTAGGTGCCGACGGCCGTCACCGGGGATGCCGGTGCGTTGGTGTCCACGGTGATGTTGGCGTACTGGCCGCTTGCTCCGCCGTTGCACGAGAACGAGCAGTAGGAGCGGAACGACTTGCCGACGACCGCTGTCGTGGATGCCGTCGCGGAATCCATGAACCAGCGGTACCACGACGCGGTCAGGAAGGCGCCGCCCGAGTCGCCGAGCAGGAACCACTTGGGATCGCTGAGGCTCTTGCTCGCGTAGTACTGCTGCGGGTCGTTGCCGCTCTGGTTGGGGTTCTGCGGCTCGCCGATGTACAGCCCGAGGTAGGCGTCGTAGGTGATGTCCATCACGAACAGCGGGGACGTGTTCGGCATCAGGCCTGCGACGATCTGCTGGGTGGCGTTGCCGGCGTTCGCTTGGTTGTACTCCTGCGACGTCGGCGTGTAACCCGTGCTGTTCGTCGCGCTGATCGGCACCAGGTTGCTCTCCTTGCCGCCGACGCCGGGCTGCGACCACGTTCCGTCGTAGTACTTCTGCCATGAGCCGGTCGCCATCTTGTCGGCGATCGGGGCGCGTGCCACGTGCTCGTAGAACGCGACCCAGCTGCCGCTCTTGTTCACCACGCGGGAGCCGTAGTACACGTAGAAGTATCCGGATGCGGTGTCCACGTAGAGCCGCGGGTCGCCGTCGCCGTAGTAATAGGTCTGCTGCGGGAACGCCCCGGTGTCGCCTCGGGTGGTGCTGTACGGCGAGGTGATGGCGTGGCCGACGATGGTCCAGGTCTTGCCCTGGTCGTGCGAGACCGCGTAGTCGAGCGCGTCGTAGTGCAGGCCGTCGCCGAAGGGTTGCGGGGTGAACTCGTTGTGCACGACGCCGTACCAGTCACCGGTGTCGGGATCGACCCAGAGCTGCGTCAGGTCGCAGAAGTTGCGCTGCGAGTAGCTCGATCCAGCTGGGGCGTAGGTCGACTCCACGCCTGTCGGGCTGTTGTTGCACCGCGCGGTGGTGTCGGCGTTGGAGTCCGTCGGATCGGCAGGGTTCACCGAGTTGTTCAGCGTCTTGTCGGCCTTGGCGGTGTCGATGTTGGTGCCGGTGTTGAACTGCCAGGCCCTGCCCTGCGTCGCTCCGTAGAGGGAGTGCGAGTTCTCGGCGTAGAAGGTGCCGTCCCTGTCGATGTAGGCGCTCTCGGGGGTGTCGTCGACGAGCTTCGAGGTGCCGAGCGAGCCCGTGGTCACGCTGTAGAGCGGGCTGTCGGCCGTGCCCTTGGCGAGCAGTCGGAGTTCGGATGCCGAGGCGAGCTGTCCTCCGCCGATCGCACTCAGCGCCACGAACTTCACGTAGCGAGCGGTCACCGGCCGGGTGAAGGTCGCTTCCTGGATCTGGGTGTTGGTGGTCGGCGCCTGGAACGTGCCCGTCGCGACCGGGTCCCCCCAGCCGGAGCTCGAGGCATCCTTCGCGACCGAAGCATCGTCGGTTGCATAGACGGCGTAGTCTGCGACCTCGCCGTTGCCGCGCTTGACGGAGTAGTCGAGCCCCGTCATGAGATAGCTGCCGCCGGCGTCGATGGTGAGGTAGTGCGGCATCGGCGACTGGGTGCTTCCGCTGTACGCCGAGGTCCACTCCGTCGTGTAGTCGCCGTCGATCGCGCCCTGTGCGGTGCCGTCGACCGAGGGCGGCGCCGGGTAAGCGGGGGACTGCGAGTCGAAACCGACCAGTGAGTACTGGGTCTGGGGGATCGGCATGCTCTGGGCATCCGCCGCGGCGTTCGCCGGGGTGACGGAGCCGATTGCGAGCGCAGCGATCGTGGCGCAGAGCGCCGTTGTGGCGACGAGCGCTCTGCCGCGCGTTCGTCCCCTCATATCAGAAGTGCGATGTGTCATGAGCGTTTCCTGCTCCCTCCATTGGGGCCCGAATCAGGGGGACGGGTGCACGCTACCGCGGATGGCAGCGATATCACAAGAGGGAAGTGACGGTCTGTCCAGTATTCGACGGCACTGGAAGAGCGAGAGTGTCCGGCTGCTTGTTAGCGATGCCAATTGTGCAGTAGCGACACCGGGCTCGACAGGTGGAACGCTCAGTCCAGCTCGGGTGACCAGCGTGCCGCGGCGAGGTCGACGCGATACCGTGCGGCGACGCCGGTTCGGGATGCCTGTTCCGCCGTCATCCCGATGAGCGGCGTCTTCTCCTCGAGGTAGTGCTCGAGCGCGCGGTCCTCATGGCCGAGGGGTGCCTCGCCGCTGGCGCGGATGACGCGCCACCCGGGAACGTCCGACCCGTACAGCGCCATCACCTGGCCGACCACCCGTGCACCGCGCGAGCCGAGCACCGCCGCGATCTGGCCGTAGGTCATGACCCGGCCGGGTGGGATGTCGGCCACCACCTCGAGA
>JBQCJQ010000429.1:0-3624 GCA_051952615.1 Humibacter sp. | reverse complement strand
CGGCCGAAGACGCTGCCCGAATCCATCTGTCGGTGCGCCACTGCCGCGTCCTCGAGCGGGAGCACATCGTGCACGACCGGGGTGAGACCGCCGCGCGCCGACTCCTCGAACTGCCGTAGCCGCACCTCGTTGCGCTCCGAGACCGCGACGGTGTCGAGGCTGAACGTGGCGAACGAGCGCGACTTCTGGAACGCGCGGAGCAGCGACTTGCCGAAATCCGCAGGAGGAAAGCCGGCCACGGCCCCGACCATCACCAGCCGCCCATTCGGAGCCAAGCGGTCGAGGAACGCGGGCACCTCCGCACCACCGACGATGTCGATGATCACGTCGAACTCCGTGGGATGCTCCGCCTCGCCATTGCCCGCGCGGTCGAGCACGTCGGTGGCGCCGAGCCTACGAAGACGTCGGCCTCGTTCGGCAGAGGACGTCGTCACGGCGATGACCGACGCTCCGCCCCGAGACGCGAGTTCGACTGCGGCGATGCCGATGCTGCCGGCGGCACCCCGGATGAGCACGGACTCACCAGCGGCGAAGTGCGCGTGCCGGAACGCGAAGTGGGCGACGGTCCCTGCGCTTCCGAGAGTCACGGCATCCGTCGAGGTCAATGCATCGGGGAGCGGGATGACATCGCCGACGTTTGCAACGGCCCGCTCGGCGTAGGCGCCGGAGGTTCCGGTGAAGGCCCACACCCGTCGCCCCACCCACGATGAATCGGCGCCCGCACCGACAGATGCGACAGTGCCGGCGACCTCGCTGCCCGGAATCATCCCCTTCGGGAAGCCGGATCCCAGCGTGCCTCGGCGGATCACGGCGTCCACACCACCGACCCCGATCGCCTCGACGTCGACGAGCAGTTGCCCGGGGCCTGCTGTGGGTTCGGGCACGTCATCCACAACAAGCCCGGACGGCGAACCGAACTCCTGAATTGTCACTGCGCGCATCCGCTCTCTCCTCCACGTCCGTTGATGTACCGTCAGGACGGTAATGGACGCCCCCGTCCGGTTCGAGGATGTGATGCACATGACCGCGGAAGTGACTCAGTTGCGCGCCGATGCGCAAGACAATCGGGATCGCATCCTCGCCGCCGCCCGCTCGCTGTTCGCTACGGCGGGCCTCGACGCGGGGATGCGTGAGATCGCCCGCGCGGCACACGTCGGTCCCGCGACTCTTTATCGGCGCTTTCCGACCAAGCAGTCATTGATCGATGCCGCGTTCGCCCTCGAGTTGGACACGTGCCGCACCATCGTGCTGGAGGGCTGCGCCGATGCCGACCCCTGGCGCGGGCTGACCGACGTCATTCGCCGTCTCACCGTGCTCAACTCGCAGAATCGTGGGTTCGTGGCCGCGTTCACCTCCGCCAACTCGGTGACCCGTGACTTCGCCGAACACCGACAAGACCTCTACGCCCGGCTCGCGGGCCTGGTGGATCGCGCGCGAGCAACCGGTCAGCTGCGTGCCGATTTCGTCATGGATGACCTGCTGCTGGTGCTCCTCGCCGGCCGCGGACTGGCATCCGCAGCCCACGGGCCGCAGGAGTCGCTCGCTCAGCGCTTCGCGCAACTCGCGATCGATGGGCTGCAGGCGAGGGGTGCGCCCTAGCCCGCCATCAGTGGCTCGCACAACGTCCTCCACGTACACGCTGACTCAGCGCAGCAGCAGACTGATCAGAAGGACCGGCTCCATGCATCCCGGGCTGATCTGATTGCCGCCTCGATACGTTCGACGCTTTGTGTGATGTCGAGATCGTTTGTGTCCAGTTGCACGTCTGCATCCATCAAGGCGATCTCGGTCGCCCATCTTTCATAGACCTTGCTGAGGAAGTCGTACTCTCGCGAGGCACCGCGCGTTGGGTCGGCCCGTGCTCGCGAGAGCGCGACCTCGAACGGAGCGGTCGTGACAACGGTGACCACCACCGCCAACGGGGGTGCTTTCTCGATCAGCCGGGCCACCTCGTCCCATGACCCGGGCCCTTCGGCAATGACGCACGTCAGCTCGGATCGTGCCCACTGCGCTGTGACCGACTCGAAGATTCGGTGGGCTGTCGTCCATGTGGGCAGAGTCGGCAACGCCATTGCCGCTATTTGGTCGAGTTCGACCAGAGCCACGAGTTCGCCGTGCTCGCGAAGCTGCTCGCTGAGAGCGGTTGCCACCGCACTCTTGCCGGACGCCTGAGGGCCGGCAACCACAACGAGCACAAGGGGAAAGAAGGTGGAGTCCATCGCTCAAATCTGCCCGACGTCGATCAGGCGAAAGGCTCCGCTCACCAATCCACCGAATCCAGCCCTAGTAGACCGAGTACCCCCCGTCGGCGACCAGGACGGATCCCGTGATGAACGAGGCGGCGTCGCTCGCCAGGAAGACCACAGCGGGCGAGACCTCGTCGGCAGAGCCGGCTCGTTCCATCGGGGCATCCTCGATCCAATACCGCTGGAATTCCGGCCGGTGCAGCGGGGTCATCTCCGTGGCGATGTAGCCGGGTGCGACTGTGTTGACGCGGATGCCCTGGGGCGCCCACTCCGCCGCGAGCGACTTCGTCAGGTGGTGCACGGCCGCCTTCGAGGTGTTGTAGGCGGGCTGCATCTGCGGACGGTTCACGATCAGCCCGGACATCGAGCCGATGTTGACGATGGCCGCATGCTCGCTTTCGGCGAGGTGCGGATGAGCGGCGACGCTCATCTTGAACAGCGCTTTGACGTTCAGGTCCATGACGATGTCCCACTCCTGGTCCGGGACCTCGATGGCGGGTCTGTGGAAGCATGCACCGGCATTGTTGACGAGGATGTCGAGCCCGCCAAGGGCCTCAACGGCCCGACCGACGATCTCGGCCGGCGCGCCATCCGAGGTGATGTCCCCCTGCAGGTGGTGCACGTCCTTCGGAGAGCCGAGAGCCTCGTAGGCCTCGCTGTTGACGGCACCATCTCGGGAGACGAACACGACGCTCGCACCGGCTTCGTGAAGAGCGCGCACCTGTTCGAATCCGAGACCGCGATTGCCGCCCGTGACGAGCGCGCGGCGCCCTTCGAGCGAGAACTTGTCGAGCACTGTCATGTCAGTCTGTTCCTTCGCGAGGGTCGGATGCGCGCGAGGCGGCTGCCTCGTGGGCCGACTCTACAGAGCGGTGTACCTCTCGGGGCGATCGGATGACCCACGCTTCGGTCGGCGGCCCGCGCGTACTGGGGCCAGAATGGGCGAATGGCCGACCCCCGCATCTTCGAACTCCGCACGTACTACACGCATCCGGGCAAGCTGCCCGATCTCGAGGCCCGGTTCCGGAATCACACCACGGCTCTTTTCGAGAAGCACGGCATCGAGAACATCGGATACTTCGTCCCGACCGACGGTCCGGCCGCCGAGAACACCCTGGTGTATCTCCTCGCACATCCGAGCCGAGAGGCCGCGACGGCATCGTGGGAGGCGTTCCAGAGCGACCCGGAATGGATCGCGGTCAAGGCACGATCCGAGGAGAACGGCCCGGTAGTCGACCACCTCGAGTCGGTGTTCCTCAGCCCCACGGACTACTCGGCACTGAACTGACCGGTGTGAACCACGTCTCGACTGAGCTCGGGCAGAAGTGCATCTTGCTGGATGCCGACGGTGTGCTTCAATCACCCGGCCAACCCTTTG
>JBQCJQ010000428.1:0-9460 GCA_051952615.1 Humibacter sp. | reverse complement strand
ACCGCCCCGGGTTCTCGCTTCGAGAAGAGGATCCATGTCCCGTATGCCCTCACGCGGCCGTCGCGCCGCTGCCACTCTCTGCACCCTCGCACTCGCCGGTTCCCTGGCGACCGTGCTCGGTGCGGGTGCTCCGGCCGCGAACGCTGCGGCCTCTGGCGGCTTCACCCCTGGCGACCTCGTCGTCAGCCGCCTGCACTACACCGGAACCCCCGGCATGATCGTCCCCGGCAAGACGGTGCTGCCGACCGGCGTCACCGCGATCGCCGACGGCTCTTTCGCCCAGGTCTGGGACAACGTCAACGTCGACGGCAACTTCGGAGTCGCCGCTCCGATCTACCTCGACCAGCTCGACCCCTCTGGCAAGACGGTCTCGTCCGTGCCCGCGCCTGACGGCACCCCCAGCTCGAACGGCCGCGGTCACGATGTGCTGAGCGGCAGCTTCTCCTCGAAGTCGGAGGGTGCGCTGAACCTGTCGACCGACGGCACGAAGCTGACGTTCATGGGCTATGTCACCGCACCCAACACGCTCGACGCCTCCAACGGCAACACCCCCGGCGTTTTCGATCCCACCAACCCCGATGCACAGTCCGTGTACCGCGCGGTCGGCGAGGTCGACGCGCAGGGCAAGTACTGGGTCACCGAGACCAACGCCTACTCCGGAGACAACGGACGCGCCGCCATCCTCGACAGCAGCACGGGCAAGTACTACACCGCGGGCAACTCGAACAACGGATCGGGCACCAGCGTTCCCGGCGTGATCTACGGCACCGGTGCACAGCTGGTCACCCCGGCCGGCACCCCGGAGAACGCGCAGAACCCCGGCCAGCCCACTCCGGTCGGTGGATTCAGCGTCAGCCAGCTCGGCATCTCCAAGGCTGACAAGCTCGGCAAGGACACCAACTTCGCCGCAGTCGCGATCCACAACGGCGTCGTCTACTACACCAAGGGCTCCGGCTCCAACGGCGTGAACACCGTCTACTTCGTCGACCCGACCGGCACAGCGTGCCCGAACGGCGGCGTCGGCCTTCCCGTTCCCGGTGCACCCACGCCATCGACTCCGGCCTCGTACAACCCCACGACGGGCCAGGTCGAGAACAACATGTGCATCCTCAAGGGCTTCCCGACCGGACTTGCCAAGAACATCTCGACGCCGGATGTCGGAGCCCCGTCGAACACCAGCTCGATCGGCGCCATCTGGTTCGCGAACGACACCACGATGTACCTTGCCGACGCCGGCAACGGTGACGACACCTACGCAGGTGGCGTGTACACCGGTGCTGCGGAGCAGAACCTGGCGGGCATCCAGAAGTGGTCTCTCGTGAACGGCACCTGGACCTACGACTACACGCTGCAGAGCGGCCTCGGTCTCGGCAAGCCGTACCAGGCCGCCGGCATGCCGACGGGCACGAACCCGACGACCGGTCTCCCCTGGGCCCCCGGCGTCGACGGCGTGCGAAACATCAGCGGCAAGGTCAACGCCGACGGCTCCGTCACGCTCTACGGCGTGACGAGCACCGTGGGCGGCGTCACCGACTCGGCCGCCGACCCCAACGCGGTCGTCACCGTGACGGACCAGCTCGGCTCGACCAGCGTGCCCTCCAGCGCGACCTACCACGTGCTGCAGTCCGCTGCCGCGGGTGACGTCTACCGCGGCACGTCGCTCGCACCGAAGAAGTAACAACTCTCAAGGGCAGCTGGTGGGCAGGGGGCTCGGTGCCCCTGCCCACCAGCGTCGTTTCACGGACCGTTCAAAGGCCGAGTACGAGACGAATGCCCGAACTGATCTCCGAGAGCAGGTACGCCGGCAGCCGCCCGATCGGAAACGGGTCGAGGAACTCGCGTCCCACCGGTCCGACCTGGGAGACCACCGCGACGGAGTCCTTGTCCAGTCCCGATGCCACCGCTGGGACGAGCACGTTGCCGGGGAACGCCTCGAGAGCCGTGTTCGACGTCAGGGGGACCACAAGCGCGGTTGCAACGTTCGTGGCCAGAAGCCAGTCATCCTGCATGACTACTGCCGGGCGAATCTTTGCGGGCTCTGAGCCACGCGGCGCACCGAAGTCGACCCAGACAAGGTCTCCTCGAGCGATCACCACTCGGTGCCCTCAAGCATCGCGCGCTCCGACTCCCGGAGGAACAGGCCATCCGCGGATGGCTGCCCCGTACGTTCCAACACCGCATTAGCTATTGCCGTCAGCTCTGACGTGCCCTCGAGGTCATCTGCGAGACGCTGTGCGGCAGCTCGATAAAACTCCGAGCGGTTCATGCCGTGCTTGCTGGCGACGCGCTCGAACCGTTCGAAGTCGCCATCAGGAAGTGAGATCGCCGTCTTCATAGCAAGAAGTATAACCGTTCATACTAACCATCGAGCCGACAGGATGAGCCGAGAAATCGGGCGACCGTCCGCCTGCGATCGGCCCGCAAGACCGATGCGAGCCTGATCCCGCCGCCCGACTAGGGTCGACGCATGCTGCCGAGCGGGGTGTCCATGTTGTGGGAGTCGGTGAGCACGGCCGACGCCCTGCGAGAACGGTTCGGATTCGACGGATTCGAGGATGCCCGCGCCTGGGCATCCAACGCGCTGGGCGACCGCTGGGGCGTGAGCGTGCTGGACATTCCCCGCATGGTGATCAGCGATCACAACGCGATCCTGTGGGCTTCGACCGATCGCGGCGACCTCGTCGTCAAGTGGTCTCGAGCGCGGGAGCTCTTCCCGCGGCTGGATGCCTCCACTCGGCTGCTGCGCTTGCTGGCGGCGAAGGGCGTGCCGGTGGCGGAACCGGTGGCATCCCGGCAGCGCGAACACAGGGTCGTTCTCGGGGGACCGGCGGGACCGCTTTCGGTCGCGGTCCTGCCAGAGCTGACGGGCGAATGGCTGAACACGGAGGACGATGAGGCGGTGCGCGCTGCCGGCGCCTGCCTTGCGCTGTTGCATCAAGCGCTCGCATCGGCCGGCGACATGCCGGTGCTCGCCGGCAGGCACGTGCTCGACCTTCGCGACCGCATCTCGCACTGGCTGACTGAGGACGATCACGGCCATGCGCCGGAAGCCTCACGACGCCTGGAGGAGATGCTGTCGAAGGCATCGGACCTGCAGGATGAGCCGCAGTTGGTGCACAACGACTTCAGGGCCGCCAACATCCTGACGCGAGGCTCGACCATCAGCGGCGTGCTCGACTTCGACGAGGCGATGGTGTCGCATCGAGTGCACGATCTGGCCAAAGCCAGCGTCTACCTGAGCACGAGGTTCACGGCTTGGGGGCCGACGACGCCGGCCGTTCGGCAGGCGTTGCTGCACGGGTATGTATCCGTTAGACCACTCAGCCGGGCCGAAGCGCAGTGGCTCGACATCCTGATCCTGTGGCTCGGCTTGCAGGCGATCCCCGGCTCACATGACCCGGCAGGGTGGACCTCGGCGGTGCTCACCTCCGCGTGCTGACCTGCGCCGGGCGGTCACGGCAAACGGTTGCATGACACCGAAGCCGCACACTCAGCCGACCTGAGAAAACTGACAGGCCTGTCCACCTTGCGACCCCGTGCATGCGGGATGCCCCCGCGTCTCCACTGGCATGTCGCGACGAGCGCGCCACGATGTCGGCTCTCGTAACCCCTGATTCACGAACCGTTTGTTTGCCCCCCAATGGGGGGTAACAGCAATGTTCTGGCTGTGACCTCGTTATGGGGTCGCCTTATCGGTGGACACGCCCCTCGAGGCGTGATATCGGCATGCCCTTTTCGCAATTCGAGTTCGTGAAAGGTCATTGAAATGCACGGCACTCCTCCCCGGCGCAAACGCTCCGGCCCGCGTCGCTTCAGCTCCCTCACCCGGGGCCAGCGCATCGCCGCGATCGCCGCGGGCGCGTGCGCTCTCGCACTCGCGGGCGGCGCGATCGCCAACGCCTCGACGATCCCGCTGGGCAACCAGCAGGTCGGCGGACAGTACGCCAACGGCGAGCAGATCTCGTCGAACCAGGTCATCAAGCCCCTCGGTGACCGCGTGATGACCCCCTTCGGCAAGCTCATGGGCTCGGTCGTCAGCCCAGACGGCCGCTTCCTCGTCGGCACCAGCACCGACCGTTCCGTCGACCTTCAGGTGTTCGACCTGAAGAGCTACAAGCCGGTCGCCGCGGCGGGCACCCTCGCAGCCGCGTCCTTCACCACGGCGGCATCCAACGCCGGCTATTCGGGGATGTCGTATCTCAAGATCTCGGACGGCACCGTCGGCCAGGAGGGCCCCACCTTCTCGCCCGACGGCAAGTTCGTGTTCGTCGGGGTGGCGACCGGAATCATCCGGTATCCGTTCAACGCGGACGGCTCACTCGGCGCGGGCACGAAGATCACCATCCCGACGGTCTCTGGCATCCAGCCGCTGACCGCCGGCCTGACGTTCTCGCCCGACGGCTCGACGTTGTACGCGGCGGTCAATGGTCAGAACTCGGTGGTCGCAATCGACCCGAACGCGGGCACGATCAAGCAGACCTTCCCCGTGGGGATCGCTCCCCGCCAACTGTCGTTCGTCGGCTCGCACCTCTACGTGTCGAACGAAGGCGGCCGCCGTGCCGTCGCCGGCGACACCACGATGGGCTCCTACGGCACTCAGGTTCCGGCCGACACGACGCTCGGCACGAGCACGACGGGCACCGTCAGCGTCATCGACACCACGAACCCTGCCGCCGTACCCACCTCGATCGACGTGCAGCTGCACCCGACCGCGATGCACCTCGACGGCACGACCCTGTACGTGGCGAACACGAACAGCGACACGGTCTCGGTCATCGACACCCGTTCGGACAAGGTGGTGCAGACGATCGCGACCCAGCCCTGGGCCTCGTCGAAGACCGGCTACGAGCCGACAGCGATCACGATGCAGGGCGATCACCTGCTGGTCTCGCTCGGCCGCGCAAATGCGATCGCGGTCTACAAGGTCAACCGCACCGACCCGCGCGACCCGGCGAGCCTGATCGGACTGCTGCCGACGGACTACTTCCCCGAGAACGTCGCTGCCGTCGACGGAAGCATCGTCGTCACCAACACCCGCGGCGTCGACGCGCGCGGTCCGCTCCTGACCTTCAGCAAGGGGCAGGGCACCACGCCGGCGACCGGGCACGGAACGCACGGGACCACGGCGTCGCTCACCAGGTTCACGCTTCCGTCTGACCAGCAGATCCAGAAGGAGACCGCGACCGTCTTCGACCAAAACGGTTGGGACGGCAGCTCGGTGAAGGAGGCGGAGGGCAACCAGGGTCAGAACCAGCCCGCCGACGCCATCCCGAAGCGCATCGGCGAGCCCTCGCCGATCAAGCACGTGTTCCTCCTCGTCAAGGAGAATCGCAGCTACGACCAGCTGTACGGCGACATGAAGCAGGGCAACGGCGACCCGACACTCGCGCAGTTCGGCGCGAAGGTCACGCCGAACCAGCACGCACTCGCCACCCAGTTCGGGCTGTACGACAACACGTACGACATCGGCACCAACTCCGCCGAGGGACACAACTGGCTCATGCAGGGCGACAACCCGGCATACACCGAGACCAGCGCGGGCGAGTACACCCGGTCGTACGACACGGAAGAGGATGTTCTGGGTCACCAGCGCTCCGGCTTCCTGTGGACGTCCGTGGAGTCCGCCGGCAAGACCGCGCGGAACTACGGCGAGTTCGAGTACGGAGAGGGCAAGCCGGCCTCCGCGACCTGGCAGCAGTACTACTGCACCGCGAAGGGCGTGATGGCCGGAGGCGACCCGTCGACGCTGTTCGACCCGTCGATCCAGCTGCACGCGAGCTCGGCCATCCCGTCGCTCAACGCGATCACGGACCCGAACGCGGCGCCGTTCGACCTGGCTGTGCCCGACATCTACCGGTACGAGACCTGGAAGCAGGACTTCGAGAAGAACGGCCCGGCCAACCTCAACATGGTCTGGCTCTCAAGTGAACACACCGGTGGCACCGCGGACCCGGAGGCCCAGGTCGCCGACAACGACCTTGCCGTGGGCAAGATCGTCGACGAGATCTCGCACTCGAAGTACTGGAAGGACTCGGCGATCTTCGTGGCAGAGGATGACACGCAAGACGGTGCCGACCATGTCGACGGCCACCGCTCGCCCATCCAAGTGATCAGCCCGTATGCAGCCCACGGAAAGACCGTGAGCACGTTCTACTCGCAGATCAACATGGTGCGCACCATCGAGCAGATCCTCGGCGCCCAGCCGCTCAACCAGAAGCTCGCTGCGGCGACGCCGATGACCGATGCGTTCAGCAACAAGCCCGACTTCACCCCCTACAACGCGGTTCCCAACCAGGTGCCGCTCACGGAGGGCGTGGTCACCGAGCCGTCGTGCGGGTGGGACACACTCGGCCTGACCGGTGCTGCGGCGCAGGCGCAGAACGCTGCTGCGGCCAAGGCTGCGGCCGTCCCCGCTGCCGAGCAGGCGACAGCAGACGCGTGGCAGAAGTGGGCGGGCAAGCAGCACTTCACCGGCGTCAACGGGCACAACGCCATTCCGGACTACGACAACCCGGACCTGATGAACCGCTGGACCTGGTACCAGACGCACCACTGGACGTCGCCTTACCCGGGCGACGCGAAGATCTACGGGCCGGATGACGTGCCCGGCATCGCGGCAGGGTCGACGAACCACGACGATCAGTGATCGTCATGCGACGCACAACCCGTGAACACGTGAACGGTTGAGCGACCGAACGCGTGGCGTGAGGCCCGGTGGGATGACCTCCCATCGGGCCTCACGCGTCGAACGGCAACACATGGCAAACACCCCCATCCGGGTCACGTGCGGGGTAATCTCCCGCTTGGCTGGATGAAACGATTCATTCAACGCAGTGAAACGCAAAGGAGCAGTTCAAGGAGTTGGGGAAGCAAGGGCTGTCGCGGCGTTCGGCGCTGGGACTCTTCGGCGCGGTGACGGCAGGCGCTGTCACCGCCAACACGGCGGCCGCCTCTGCGGCACATGCGGCATCGGCCACGCCGGCCGCCCCAGGTGACGTCAGCGTGACCATCGGCGGTCATCCTGCCGCCGTCGGGAACTACGCCTTTCCGGATCAGGTGCCGTCGCTCGTGCTCGACAACGGACTCGTGACCTTCACGTTCGGCCGCGACGATGCTGCCGGCGGCGTCGTAACAGGCTGGACCGACACCTCGATCACGGCGACCTCCATCGTCGTCGACGGCACGGAGCTCGCGCACAATCTCAACGGTGTCGATCCCCGTGACCCCGACAGGCAGCACTCCTTCTACATCGACGCGGGCGGCGGAAAGACACGCCTCGTTTGCTCGCAGGTACGCGTGCTGCGCGCGTCTCGAGACCTTGTCGAGGTGGCGTTCCTCGACACGACGAGCACGCCGCTGCAGCACGAGCACCACCTGATCATGCGGCGCGGCAAGCGGGGTCTGTACGGGTACGACATCCTGACGGCATCCGTCGCCACCTCGATCAACGAGGTGCGCATGAACGCACGCTGGGACAGGGCGATCCTCGACAACGCCTACAACTGGGAGCGCGGCAGCGGCAAGCAGCCGACATACGCCTACCTGGCGACGCAGCAGTCGATCCAGGACGAGACCTGGCGGGTCGACGGCATCAACAACCCGAACCTGCCCTCCCCCGAGGACAACTCCGGCAACCTTCCCGCCGGCTACGTGTACTCGAAGTACAACTGGAGTCTCTACCACCACGAGAACCCGATGTTCGGCCACTACGGCCACGGATTCGGCGCATGGCTGACGCCGCTCGGCGGTGTCACGGAAGACACCCTGTGCGCGTTCTACGGCGTCGGCCCGGACCACCAGGACCTGGCGATCCACCAAGACGCGCTCATCCTCAACTACTTCGGCGCGAATCACTACGGCCTGCCCGGCTACAACCTTCCCCAGGGCTATCGGCGGCTCTACGGGCCGTGGTACACCCACCTCTCGACGGGCGCGACGGATGACGAGGTCATCGCCAACGCCGCCGCAGCCGCCCAGACGGAGATCGCCGAGAACCGCGCTGGTGCATCCTGGATCGTCGACGGCCTCTATCCGACGCCGAGCGCACGATCGAAGGTCATCGGCAAGCTCGAGCTCGCGGATGGCCGACCGGCCGACGGCTTCTACGTGTTGTTGTCGACACAGACGGTCACGGATGTCTACAGCATCCACGAGCCCACGTACTGGGTGAAGACAGCGGCCGACGGATCGTTCTCGTTGCCGGGCATCCCTGCGCCTTGGGTGCCGGGAACGACGACACCGGGCGCATACACGCTGTACGCGTTCGCATCCAAGGGGTCGGTCGTCGAGCAGTATCAGCAGACGGGGGTCACGGTCTCGGGCGCGACGACCGATCTGGGCACGATCACCTGGGCGCCGACGAACAGGTCGACGTTCCTGTGGCAGATCGGTCGCTCCGACCGGAGCACCCAGGAGTTCGCCCTGGCGACCAAGTCCCCTGTGCACTCGGAGCCTCGCTCGTACGAGAAGCCGAGCGAGGTGCCCGGCACGCTGGCGTTCGTGGTCGGCGAGAGCTGGGAGCCGACCGACTGGTACTACGCGCAGACGCAGGGCGGCACCTGGACGATGTCGTTCACGCTCGACCGCGAGCTCACCGGTACCGCGTACCTGACCGTGGCGACCGCGATGCAGCAGGGCAGCCGTCCCACCGTCGCGGTGAACGGCGACTCCTCGGTGATCACCGGCTCGTTGCCGAACAACAACGACTCGACGATCGCACGGCAGGCCGATCGAAGCGGCTATCCGCGCACGGCCGTGCTGACCTTCCCGGCGAGCGCGCTGGTCGTCGGAACGAACACCATCACGTTCACGCGGGGAGCCGGCGCTGCCGCGGGCAACGGTCTCGGATGGGACACCATCCTTCTCGAGGTCGACGAAGAGAACGCACCGGGGAACGCCGAGCTCACGGCCACCGCCGACCTGGCGTCGAAGCAGGGCAACAGCAAGGGCACGTGGAAGGTCACGGTCACCAACACCGGCGCCGCAACTGCTCGCGATGTGCGGTTCGACTCCGTGCAGTGGCGGGCGAACGGCCGCGTTCAGGTGCGCGGCCTGCCGCCGGTCACGGGACGGGATCCCAACAAGTTCCCCGTGCCCGTCGCCGCGAGCATCCCGCCCGGCGGCTCGGCCACCGCCGAAATCACCGTCGACGCGAGCGGAGTCCTGGGAGGGATCGGCTCGGGGGTCGAGATCGCGGTGAGCGCCAACGGCGGTCGCGCGAGCACCAGCGTCACCGGGAAGAACGGCCCTGGCGCCTGATCGATGCCGAGCGGGTGGTGTGCTTGCGAAGGCGACGCCACCCGCTCGTCGTAAGGTCGCGATGTGGCTGATGCGATGCACTTCGACCGGATCGCGCAGAGCTACGCGGCGGCGAGACCCCCGTACCCGCAGGAGCTGTGGCGTGACGTCGTCGCCACCGGACTCGTAGCGCCCGGCCGACGCGCGCTCGACCTGGGCGCCG
>JBQCJQ010000427.1:0-3550 GCA_051952615.1 Humibacter sp. | reverse complement strand
CGTGTCGCTCGACGCCCGGCCGGCGACCTTCGTCTTGCGCGCCGCAGGCCTCGTCATCGATGCGGTCGTGATCTACACGGCGCTCGCGCTGGTGGTCTGGGGCATCTCAGCCGTTGCTCGCAGTCTCGATCCGGCCGCAATCGCCTCTCTGCAGGTCGCCGCCATCGTGCTGATGTTCGTCGTCGTGCCAATGCTCATCGAGACCCTCAGCCACGGCCGCAGTCTCGGCAAGCTCGCCATCGGAGCGCGCATCGTCCGCGACGACGGCGGCAGCACGCAATTGCGCCACACATTCGTGCGTTCCCTCGTGGGAGCGGTGGAGATCTACCTCACATTCGGCGGCGTCGCAGCGATCGCCGGGCTGCTCAGCCCGCGCTCGAAGCGACTCGGCGACCTTCTCGCCGGCACATACTCGCAACTGCAGCGGATGCCCGCAGCACCGCGCCCAGGCCTGGCATCGCCGCCGCACCTGGCCGGCTGGGCGCAGATCGCCGACGTCGCAACTCTGCCGCCGTCGCTCTCCCGCCGGATCGCCGAGTTCCTGCGGCACTCCGAGACCCTGACCCCGGATGGCCGTGCCCGCGTCTCAACCGACCTCGCACGCGAGGCATCGGCCTACGTCTCTCCACTGCCGAACACCGACGCATTCTCGTTCCTGGTGGCGGTCGCCGCCGAGCGCCGCGACCGGGAGTACGCCGCGCTGATGGGCGAGCGAGCGCGCCTGGACGCCGTGCGGGGCGCACTCACCGCGCTCCCTCCGGGATTCCCCAGGCGCGCGGAGTGATCACCGAGCGCTGGTCGACCAGCGCGACCGGCGGGTGGCCGAAGCCTTAATACCGGTACTGGTCGGACTTGTAGGGGCCGTCCGGGTCGACGCCGATGTAGGCGGCCTGCTCGGGCGTGAGGCGGGTGAGCTCGACGCCGAGGGCATCCAGGTGCAGCCTCGCGACCTTCTCGTCGAGCACCTTGGGCAGCGTGTAGACGCCGATCGGGTACTCCTCGGTGTTCGTGTGCAGCTCGATCTGCCCGAGCACCTGGTTCGTGAACGAGTTGCTCATCACGAACGACGGATGCCCTGTCGCGTTGCCCAGGTTCATCAGGCGTCCCTCGCTGAGCACGAGCACGCTGCGGCCGTTCGGCAGCCGCCACTCGTGCACCTGCGGCTTGATCTCGACCTTCTCGGCGCCATCGAGCGCTTCGAGCGCCGCCATGTCGATCTCGTTGTCGAAGTGGCCGACGTTGGCCACGATCGCCAGGTGCTTGAGACCGAGCAGGTGCTCCAGGCGCACGACGTTCTTGTTTCCGGTGCCCGTGATGAGGATGTCCACCTCACCGATCACCGACTCGAGACGCGCGACCTGGAAGCCGTCCATCGCCGCCTGAAGCGCATTGATCGGGTCGACCTCGCTCACGATGACGCGAGCGCCCTGGCCGCGAAGCGCCTCCGCCGCGCCCTTTCCGACGTCGCCGTAGCCGGCCACGAACGCCACCTTGCCGCCGATCAGAACGTCCGTCGCGCGGTTGAGGCCGTCGACGAGCGAGTGACGGATGCCGTACTTGTTGTCGAACTTCGACTTGGTGACCGAGTCGTTCACGTTGATGGCGGGGAACCGCAGCAGGCCGTCGCGCTCCAGCTCGTACAGCCGGTGCGCGCCGGTTGTGGTCTCCTCCGTGACGCCGGTGATGTCGTCGGCGACCAGGGTCCAGCGGTCGGACGACTCGGCGAGCGAGGAGCGGAGCAGGTCGAGGATGACCCGGTACTCGTGCGAGTCGCCCGGCGCGTCATCCGCAACGGCCCCCTCGCCTTCGAACCTCGCGCCCAGGTGGACGAGCAGGGTGGCGTCGCCACCGTCGTCGAGGATGAGGTTCGGGCCCGTGAAGTCGGCGTCGGATGCCCCTGCCAGACGGTCGGCTTCCGCCTCGGCGCTCCAGTCGAAGATGCGGGAGGTGCACCACCAGTACTCCTCGAGCGTCTCGCCCTTCCAGGCGAACACCGGGACCCCCTGCGGCCGCTCCGGCGTGCCGTTCGGACCGACGACGACCGCGGCGGCGGCTTCGTCTTGCGTGGAGAAGATGTTGCAGCTCGCCCACCGCACGCGTGCGCCGAGCGCAACGAGCGTCTCGATCAGCACGGCGGTCTGCACGGTCATGTGCAGCGACCCGGCGATGCGCGCTCCCGCCAGCGGCTGCGACTCGCCGAACTCGGCGCGCAGCGCCATCAGGCCGGGCATCTCGTGCTCGGCCAGCCGCAGCTGGTGACGCCCGGACTCGGCGAGCGCGAGGTCGCGCACCCGGTACTCGAACTCGCGCGTGCCTGCCTGGCTCGCGCCGGCGGGCGCGGTGGAGAGAGAGGTCATGCGTCCATTGTCGCAGGCGCCCCCGCCGTGTTACGCGCCGTCAGTCGAGGGTGCCCCCGACCACGTGGTGACGCACCACCTGCCATCCCTGCGGTGCAGAGAGCCGGTCAGCGTGGATGGCGCAGAGGTCGTAGGTGTGCGGCTCGTGCGCGATCGACAGCGGCCCGAGCACCACCATCGAGTCCGCGTAGTCGTACGTGAGAGTGGCCACGGCTTCACGGGAGCACGCGACCTTGGAGCACGATCTGGCCGTCATCAGTGCACCAGATTACTCGGCGCCACCGACGTCGGAGCGCTGGCCACGCGAGATCCACCGGCGGTGACTCTCCAGCCCGCGACCTCGCCCCTAGGATGACTGTCATGCCTCGATCCCGGCCCGTTCGTTACGCCAGTCCCGTGCGGCGGTCGAACCGGCACGGCCGTGGCGCCCGCGGACCGGTCACCGGGCCCCATCTGCCGCTGCTCCAGGACCGCATCGACGTGTTCGAGATGACCGTCGCCTCGACGGCCGACTACCTCAAGGGCATCTGGCCGGAGCAGCTGTCGAGCATGCGGGTGCAGATCGCGGCAGCCCCGTCATCCGCTCTCGGTCCCGACGAGGTCGAGCGCTGGGGCGTCGACCCCGTGAACAACGCGATCATCCTCTACCGGGTGCCCATCGAGCGGCTCGCCAAGCTGCACCGCGACGACGACCTGCACCGCAAGATGCTCGTGGAGAGCTGCGTCTTCCGCGCGGTCGCCGAGCTGCTCGGCAAGGATCCGTGGGATCTGGCGCCGGACCGCTACCGCCACTTCTGAGGCGCGGGCGCTCAGTTCGGGTAGACCGTGATCGGCGCCGCGAGGGGCCCCGGCGGGGTGAGCGCGAAGCTGCTCGCGCGGCCGTCCGAGGCGAAGCTCACGCTCGCGGTGAGCCCTTCGGCACCGGAGATCTTGTACGTGCCCGGGTTGAGCTTCATGCCCGCGCCGCCTTCGGCCGGCACCGCGATCTTCGACGGCTTGCTGCCCGATGCGAGGCTCACCAGGCTCACGGTGCGGTCGGCGTCGCCCGGGTTGGCGACGTGCAGGGTCGGCGTGGACCCTCCCGGGAGGGTGATGAGGCCCTCCTCGAGCAGCGGCTGCGCCGACGAGAACCAGGTGAAGTCGCGGGTCTTGCTGCCGATCACCGCGGTGCGCGCGGAGACGACGACCGGGAC
>JBQCJQ010000426.1:0-9440 GCA_051952615.1 Humibacter sp. | reverse complement strand
GGGGTGTCGCGATTGCGCAGCACCGTCAGCTTGTGGGTGATCAAGGGATGATCGGCAACGTGCACTCGCATAGGCTCAAATCTAGCGGTGACACGGGCGATCCCCACGGGTGAGGCGTCCATCGGTGGCCGCGCGATCCTGAGGAGGAGCGTGACCGGCATCGACCAGGCGGCATGGATGCGCCGCGCGATCGACGAGGCCAGGCTCGCCCTGGCGACGGGTGACGTTCCCGTCGGGGCGATCGTGCTGGATGCCCAAGGCCGCGTCATCGGCACCGGACGCAACGAACGCGAGGCACGCCAGGACCCGACCGCCCACGCCGAGCTGCTGGCGTTGCGCGGTGCAGCGGAGACCACGGGGGACTGGCACCTCACGGACGCCACGCTCGTCGTCACCCTCGAGCCGTGCGTCATGTGCGCGGGCGGCATCATCTCCGCGAGGGTGCCGACTGTGGTGTTCGGCGCCTGGGATGACAAAGCCGGGGCCGCCGGGAGTGTCTACGACGTGCTCAGAGACCGCCGGCTGAACCACCGCGTCGAGGTCTACGGCGGTGTCGAGGCCGACGCCTGCGCGGCCCTCCTGGAGGACTTCTTCGCCGACCGTCGCTGACCCCCGGTCATCCTGTCGTCAACCGCGCCACCAGCGCCACCCGAACGTAAGCCACCAGCGCCACCCGAACGTAAGCCACCAGCGCCACTTGCGCTCTATTGCGCCAGTTAGGTTGGCGCAATAGAGCGCAAATGGCGCAATAGCGCGCCGGCCGAAGCCGACCGGCGCACACCTCAGTGCAGCACGTCGGGCTCCAGGTAGATCAGGCCGGTGACGGGCACGGCGGCGCGCACTCGCGCCTCGATCGCGTCGATGGATGTCGCCACCTCGCCCATGCTGCGGCCAGCGGGCTGCGCGATCTTGGCCGCCACCATGAGCTCTTCCGGCCCGAGGTACAGGGTCTTGAGGTGGATCACGCGATCGGTCTCGCCGCCCGCGAGGATCGCCTTCTCGATCGCGGCGACGTCCGCATCGGTTGCGCCCTCGCCCACGAGAAGGCTCTTCGTCTCGATGCCGAGCACGATCGCCACGACCACGAGCAGCGCCCCGATGAACACCGTGCCGATGCCGTCGAACACTCCGTTGCCGGTGATGATGGCGAGACCGACGCCGATCAGCGCGAAGGTGAGTCCGATGAGGGCCGCGACGTCTTCGAGCAGCACGATCGGCAGCTCCGGCGCCTTGGCCCTGCGCACGAAGCCGAACCACGATCCCGTCTTGTGCGGCAGCGACTCGTGGATCGCCGTGCGCAGCGAGAAGCTCTCCAGGATGATCGAGATCACCAGCACCAGCAGCGGCAGCCACCACACCTCGATCGGGTGCGGATGCGTGATCTTCTCGATGCCCTCGTAGATGGAGAAGACGCCACCGACCGAGAACAGGATGATCGACACCACGAACGCGTAGACGTAGCGCTCGCGCCCGTAGCCGAACGGATGCTCGCGGTCGGCCGCCCGCTTTGCGCGCTGTCCGCCGATCATCAGCAGCACCTGGTTGCAGGAGTCCGCCAACGAATGGACGCCCTCGGCCAGCATGGATGTCGAACCGGAGAAGAACCAGGCGATGAACTTTGTCAGCGCGATGCCGAGGTTCGCGGCGAACGCGGCGAGGATCGCCCTGGTGCTGGAGCTGTGCTCCCCAGAGCCGTGCGCGTCGCCGGGTTTCGGTGCGTCGCCGGAACCCTTCGCGTCGTTGGATCCGTGCGCGCCAGCGGCCTCCGTCATGCGACCAATCCTATGGGCGCGTCTGCGGCCCTCCGTAGGCTGATGTGCATGAATGAGAACGTCGTCGAGCTGCCGAAGATCGCGATCCTGGGGGCGGGGTCGATGGGCCGCGCCATCCTGAGCGGGCTGCTGAAGCCCGGGGTGCACT
Source organism: Humibacter sp. (assembly GCA_051952615.1). Taxonomy (GTDB): domain Bacteria; phylum Actinomycetota; class Actinomycetes; order Actinomycetales; family Microbacteriaceae; genus Humibacter. Next base: position 7,520 of record JBQCJQ010000426.1, on the reverse strand, counting down.
CTGAGGGAATCACCGTCACGAATCGCAGCGCCGAGCATGCGACATCCCTCGCCGATGTGCCGGGTGTCGTCGCCCTCGCGACCGACGACGATGCGGATGCCAACCGAGCAGCCGTGCGCGGTGCAGGCGTCGTGCTGGTTGCCGTGAAACCCGCGATGGTGGCCGACCTGCTCGCCGAGATCGCGGATGCCGTCGAGCCCGACGCCATCGTGGTCAGCGTGGCCGCCGGGGTGACCATCGCGCGGTTCGAGGAGCTGTTGCCGGCGTCCGTCGCCGTGGTGCGGTCCATGCCCAACACCCCCGCGATCGTCGGCAAGGCCGTCACGGGTCTCAGCGCGGGAACGCGTTCGACCTCGGAGCAGCTCGCGCTCGTTCGACGTCTGTTCGAGACGGTGGGCAGCGTGGTCGAGGTGCCGGAGTCGCAGCTAGATGCGCTCAGCACGATCTCCGGATCCGGCCCGGCGTACGTGTTCTTCCTGATCGAGCAGCTCACAGCGGCCGCCGTGTCGAAGGGGTTCACGCCCGAGCAGGCCGCGGAGCTCGTGAACGGCACGTTCATCGGCGCAACCCGGCTGCTGGAGGCGTCCGGCGAGACGCCGACGCAGCTGCGCATCCAGGTCACGAGCCCCAAGGGCACGACCGAACGGGCTGTCGCCGTGCTGCAGGTTGCCGACCTCGAGTCGGTCTTCGGCCGAGCGACGGATGCCGCGCTCGCCAGAGCCCGCGAGCTCGCGGCCGGCTGACGCACCGGCCTCCCGGCCGGACTCGGTGTCGCCGGTTCGGCGCCGTTGCTATTCGAGTGCGGCGAACCGTTCCACGTCGGAGCTGGCGCCCGACACGATGATGAGATCGTGGTCCGAGACGACGGTGTCGGCGGTGGCGTACGTGAACGGCCGTCCGGGTGACTTCACCCCCACGACGGTGATGTCGAACTTGCGTCGCACCTGAGACTGCGTGAGCGTGACGCCGCGGATGACCTTCGGCGGATACATCTTCACGAGCACGAAATCGTCGTCGAACTCGATGAAGTCGAGCATCCGTCCCGCGAGCAGGTGGGCGATGCGCTCGCCGGCCTCCGCCTCCGGGTAGATGACGTGGTTCGCGCCGATGCGCTGCAGGATCGTGCCGTGCGACTTCGAGATGGCCTTCGCCCAGATCTGCGGGATGCCCAGATCGACGAGATTCGCGGTGATGAGCACCGACGCCTCGATGGATGACCCCACGGCCACCACCGCGATCGAGAAGTCCTGCGCCCCGATCTGCCGCAGGGCGTCGATGGTCCTGGCATCCGCCTGAACCGTGTGCGTGATGCGCTCCGACCACTTCTGCACGAGGGCGAGGTCGGTGTCGACGGCGAGCACCTCGCGTTCGAGGCGGTCGAGCTGGCCGGCGGTGGCGGCGCCGAAGCGGCCCAGTCCGATCACCAGCACTGGGGCGTCGTGTTTGATGCGGTCACCCAACGATGGGCCTCTCTTCCGGATGCTGGTAGAACTGTCCCCGCTGCGCCTGGGCGATGGCCGCCGCCAGCGTCACGGTGCCGACACGTCCCAGGAACATCGTCACCGCCAGAACATAGACCGCCGCCGTCGGCGCGTCCTGGGTGAGACCGGTCGACAGCCCGCAGGTGGCGAACGCGCTGATCACGTCGAACAAGACGTGGTCGAGGGAATCCTTCGTGATGGCGAGCACAGTCACCGAAGCGACCGCGACGATCGTCGCGCCCCACAGCACGACGCTCACGGCGACGCGCAGCACGTCGGTGGGGATGCGCCGCCGGAACGCCTCCATCGAGTCGACGCCGCGCGCCTCGGCAAGTGCGGCGAGGAACAGCACGGCGAGCGTCGTCACCTTGATACCGCCCGCTGTCGATGCCGAGCCGCCGCCGACGAACATCAGCATGTCGGTCACCAGCATGCTCGACGAATGCATGTTGTCGATGCTGAACACCGAGAACCCGCCCGATCGTGCCATCACGGAGAGGAACAGAGACTGGAAGACCGCGTCGCCCGGCCCGTGCGAGGCGATGGTGGTCGTGTTCCCGGCCTCGAGGATCAGGTAGAGCAGCCAGCCCCCGACGAGCAGAAGCGCGAAGGTGACGACGGTGAGCCTGACGTGGAGCGTCCAGAACCGGCGTCGGATGCCCTTGCGCAGGTTCTGCGTGATCGCATAGATCACGGGGAAGCCGATCGCACCGGCGATCACGCCGACCATCAGTGCGAAGAGGAACACGTAGTCGGTGGCGAACGGGGCGAGACCCTGCGCGTTCGGGGTGAACCCCGTGTTCGTGAAGGCCATCGCCGAGTAGTAGAGCGAGTTGAGGGAAGCGTCGTAGAGCGAGAAGCCGTGCGCCAGCAGCCTCGGGAACAGCACCACGGCCACGACGAGCTCGATGGTGACGCCGCTCAGCGCCACGGTGCGCAGCAGGCTGCCGATCTCGCCGAGACGGATCGCCTGTCCCTCGGCGACGGGTCCGGCGTGCACGCGCAGCGGATTGCTGTCGCTCGCGGCCATGAGCTTCGCGCGCAGGCCCAGCCGACGCGAGATCACCATGCCGAGGATCGACGCGAGGGTCAGCACGCCGATGCCGCCGATCTGCACGCCGAAGTAGACGACGACGTCGCCGAAGCCGGACCAGTGCGTCGCCATGTCGACGGTCGACAGACCGGTCACGCAGATCACCGAGACCGCGGTGAAGAAGGCATCGGCGAGCGGGGTCACGGTCGAGGTCGCCGACGAGACGGGCAGCGAGAGCAGCAGGGTGAAGATGAGGATGAGCGCAGTGAAGACGATGATCGCGAACCTCGACGGGCTCGCCCCCGAGAAGGTGTTGATGCGCAGCTGAACGCGTCCCCACCAGGTGGTCGGAATCAGGTGGCGAGACGCCTCTGCCCTAGCCTGCATCGGCTGCCCCTCCCGCAAAAGCCTCGCGCGGTGTCGATGCTACCGCGGCACCGAACCCGCCCGGCAAGGCTGTCGCAGCGTGCCGTTCACGGCATGCGTCACCCGAAACGGATGCCCGCAAAGGCATGGTGCAGCCCGCCTCCGCCCAGTACCCTGGGACGATGCCGGACATCTTTGACATCGTCGCGGATGCCACACGGCGCGACATCCTTCGCGTACTGCTCGAGGCTTCCGAGAGCTCGGAAAGCGGTGAGGTGAGCGTCTCGCAGATCGTGGGGGAGCTCGAGCTCAGTCAGCCCACCGTGTCGAAGCACCTCAAGGTGCTGCGCGAAGCCGATCTGGTCACGGTGCGCGAAGAGGGTCAGCACCGCTACTACCGCATCGACGTCTCCCCGCTCGACGAGATCGAGGACTGGCTGATGCCGTTCACGAGTGGCGGATTCGAGATCGAAGACATCGATGTGAGCGCCGTCACCGGCATCACGGACGAGACGAAGGACTTCGCCACCCAGGTCGGCAAGGTGTTCGCCGACACCAGCCATCGCGTCTCGAGCGTGGTGGATCGGGTGCGTCCCAAGCGTCGTCGCTGACCGCGGCTGGATGACCGCGACGGGCGACCCCTTCGCGGATGGTAGACTGGGCGATCGTGCTGCCGGGCGCCCCGCAGCATCCTGATGAACTTTTGTGAGGTCTTTGTGGGTTCCGTTATCAAGAAGCGCCGCAAGCGTATGGCGAAGAAGAAGCACCGCAAGCTGCTTCGCAAGACCCGCCACCAGCGTCGCAACAAGAAGTAAGCACTACGCACGAACGAGCGCCGGGCTGTGCCCCGGCGCTTTTTCGTACCCGCCTCCAGCCGACGCGCGGTGCACTGCGGCCCGCGATCTAGGCTGGAGTTCGTGCCCGATGTTCAGTCCACGTCTGCCGTTCGACTCACCCTGATCGGCAAGCCGGGATGCCATCTCTGCGATGACGCACGCGAGGTCATCCACCGGGTGACCGAGACGCTTCCGGATGGCTCACGGATCGCGATCGACGAGCGCTCGATCCTCGACGAGCCCGAGCTGTTCGACCGCTACGCGGAGGAGATCCCCGTCGTGCTCATCGACGGCAGGCAGCACACCTACTGGCGCGTGGACCCCGATCGGCTCACCACCGCGCTGACCGCCGCCCTGGGCTGACCACCGCCTGGGCCGACCGCCGCCTGGACTGACCACCGGGCGCTGAGCCGACCACCGCGCTGCCTGCACGGCGGCATCACCATCGGTCACGGCCGATACGATCGTGGCCGGACGCAAGAGGAGGAACGATGACGCTTCGGCACATTGTGACGTGGAAGGTCGCGGGCGACACGGATGACGAGCGCGGACGCATCAAGACGGAGCTGCGCGACCGGTTGCTCGCGCTGCCGCCGCAGATCGACGTCATCCGGTCATTCGACGTCGGGCTCAACGATGCTGGACCTGCGGACAACTTCGACGTCGTGCTCGTCTCGGAGTTCGACGACGAGGACGGCCTGAACCGTTACGTCAACCACCCCGTGCACCAAGAGGTGGTCGCCTTCGTGCGAGCGAACACGGTAGGCCGCGCCGGAGTCGACTTCACCGTCTGAGCTGCAGCCGGCGGTGGGGTCAGCGCGCCAGGCGGAAGCCGATGTGGGTGGTCGAGGTGTCCTCGGCCTCCGGTGAGCGCGCGGCCGGACGATAGCGCAGGCAGTACTCCGGTGCGCAGAGGTGCGATCCGCCCTTGAGGGTGCGGCGCGGGGTCAGCGATCCTGGCTCGCGACTCGCGGCGGCCTTGCGGGCATCGTCTTCCGGGCTCACCGCTGAGGCGCCAGCAGCCTGAGGGCGCACCGAGCCGCCGGGGCCACAGGCGCATTCGGCGCCGTGTGCGGCATCCGTGCCGTGATCGTGATCGTGGTGGTCGTGCTCGTGATCGTGGTGATCGTGACCGTGCTCGTGCGACTGCCCGTCGTGAGCGTGCACGTGCGCGTGGGCCTCAGCGGGGCCGCCGCTCACGTCGAGCAGGCCGAGCGATCGCGACGGTGCGACGTCGTGACGCGGCGAGTAGTAGGTGGTCGTCCACTCCCACACGTTGCCGATCATGTCGACCAGCCCGTAGCCGTTTTGCGGGAACGAGCCGACCGGCGACGTGCCCACCCACCCTTCGGCCCCCGTGTTCAGGTACGGGAACTTGCCCTGCCAGCTGTTCGCCATCAGGCGTCCGCCGAGCCGCGGCTCGTCACCCCATGCGTAGACCAGTCCGTCGGCGCCTCCGCGTGCGGCGTACTCCCACTCCTCTTCGGTGGGAAGGCGTCGTCCGGCCCATTCGGCGTAGGCACGGGCATCCTCGTACGCGACCTGCACGACGGGATGCCGCTCCTTGCCGTCGATCGACGACTCGGGGCCGAAGGGATGGCGCCAGCTCGCCCCGGCGCCCCATGCCCACCACTGGCGCCAATCGGCCAGGTTCACCGGCCCGGTCGACGGCGTGAAGACGAGTCCGCCGGGCACGAGGTCGGCGGGATCGGCGCCCGGAAAGTCGGCCGGGTCGAGCGGGCGCTCCGCGAGCGTCACGTATCCGGTTTCGTCGACGAACCGCGCGAACTGCTCGTTCGTCACGGGATGCTCGTCCAGCTCGAAGGCCTCGACGTGCACCCGGTGCACGGGTCCCTCGTCGGCGTAGAAGCGGTCGGATCCCATCAGGTAGTCCCCGGCCGGCACGGCCACGAGGTTCGTCAGCGTGGGCATGCGTCGATCGTACGGGCGCGGCCGTCGCCCCGCTGCACAGCGGCGTCGGCGGTCGTCCCTATGCTGGAGCGCATGAACCAGGATGCCCGTTCCTGCCGCGATCGCGACGTGCGGGCATCCACCGCCTGCGTCCCGCCGCGCGCGGCATGAGCGCGCCGGATACCGACGCGGAGCAGACCCCGGCGGCGCAGCTGCCGCCATGGATGCGACATCCTCGGGGCGTGGCCGGCTGGGTCGGACTGTCGGTGCTCATCGCGGTGGCATCCGTGGTGCTGCTCGCCGTCGGCCTCCTCGCGGTCGCGGTCGCGATCGTCGCCTGGATCGTTCGCGCCGCCGTCTGGCTGGTCATGACGGTGTTCGACTGGTGCTGGTTCGTGGTGCGGGGCCATGCGCGTCATCCGTATCCGTTCGAGCTGCGCCCGCCCATCGATCGGGATGACCGAGCCGTCGTCATGAACGACGCGTGGGTATCCACGCTTCCGCGCCTCATCGGACTCGTCGCGCGCACGGCGGGATTCCTGTTCGCACCGCTCGCACTGCTGGCGTCCCTGGTCGGGCTGGTGCTGCCGCGCTTTCGTGCGCGACCGTACCTCGCGGTGTTCAACGTGCCGGGCCTCGAAGCCAAGCTCGTCGGGCTCGGCCGTAACCATGGATACTTCGACGACGGTACCGAGGTCTCGGTCATGCCGTACGAGGAGTTCCTGCGGAGGTCGTTCCCGCAGCGCGCCGACTTTCTCGAATGGTGGCGCGACCCCGCGGCCACAGGCAGATTCGAACCGGCATCGGCGCGCTGGAACACTCCCGCGCACTTCGCCGGGCTGGCGCTCGGGCCGTTTCCCGACGTGCTCGGGCTGCCCGGATTGGCGCTCACGGCGGTGCGGCGCATCCGCATCGACGGGCTGCGCGAGCTCTTCATCTCGCAGCGGGAGATCGACGACCTCGGCGACCCGGACCTCGACGATCGGGCCGAGGTCGCGGTCATCCGGGTGGTGAGCGTCGACGAGCCTGCCCCGGGTGACGACGCCACGGGGGAGGGCTCACCACGGGCATCCGCTCCGCCTCCGGGCGATGCGGCTCAGTCGGATGCCCGGCCGGGCCGCCGCTGGCTCGTGCAGCTCCCGAGCACGCAGACCTGGCATCCGCGCGCCGGCGTTGCGCCGAACGACCTCACGGCCGACTTCGTCGCCCTGTCGATGCACGAGACCACGCTGACGAGGGCCGCCGTCGAGGCGATGAGGCAGGCGGGCATCCGGCCCGGCGAGCCCGTGCTTGTGGCCGGGTTCAGCCTCGGCGGCATGGTTGCCGCGCAGATCGCCGACGTGTCGGACCGCGAGGGCTTCACCGTGACGCACCTGGTGACCGCGGGCGCACCGATCGGGCGATACCGCCTGCCGCACACGGTGTCCGTGCTCTCGCTGGAGCATGTGCTGGATGCCGTGCCGCGGCTCGAGGGACGGGAGAACCCGGTCATCGTCGAGGGCGCCGCGCCGGGCATCCCTGGCATGGTCGTCGCGGGGGACGCCGCCGAGTGGCTCACCGTGAAGGCCGGTCCGCCCCTGCCACTCGGCTACCGCATCGCCGTCACCCACCACTCGCCGAGCTACGCCGAGACGGCCGGATCGATCGAGCAGAGCCCGCCATCGCCCGAAGTGGCCGGGTATCTCGAGGGCATCCGCCCGTTCTTCGCCGGCGAGCAGACGATCGCAGACTATGCGGCGCAACGCGTCGGCGTCGACATGGCGATGCCGGCCGTTCCGATCTCGTTCCGCTCGGCCGTTCAAGACGGTGAGACCCGCGACCATGTTCGGATCACGCTACGGAGGGTGCCCGGCGTGATCGCGGTGGACATCTACCAGTCGCGCACCGGCTTCC
>JBQCJQ010000425.1:0-13420 GCA_051952615.1 Humibacter sp. | reverse complement strand
GGTTGCTCTCGGTCAGCAGGCGCCGTAACTCGTCATCGCGCACCCCGCAACGGTAACCGCGGCCTGCCGGGATGCCCGGGTCGAATCGCCGGTGAACTCGCCAATGGGGGAGCGGAAGAGCGCCGGCATCCTTGCCGTAAGGGGAGGGGTAGGAGCAATCGTTGCTTGCCGCACGGGGAGGGGTTCAATCGGTCGCTCCCTGCCGAAGGGGGAGGAGTTTGCGACCATGGCGATTGCCGTAAGGGGAGGGGTCCCCGGCGTCAGGCTGGGTCGACCGACCTGGGGGCCGCGGGGGAATCCGCGAGCGGCAGGGTGATGCGGAACGTGGCGCCGCCCCCGGGGGTCTCCACAACGTTGACCGTGCCGTGGTGCGCGGCCACGATGGAGGCCACGATCGCGAGGCCCAGGCCGCTGCCGCCGGTCTCGCGGGTGCGCGACGTGTCGGCCCGCCAGAACCGCTGGAAGATCTTCTCCCTGATCTGCGGCGGGATGCCCTCGCCGTGGTCGATGACCGACAGCTCGGCCACCTGCCGATCCTGGTCGACGGTGACGCCGATCTCGATCGGGCTGCCCTGCGGCGTGTAGCGCACGGCGTTGCCGATCAGATTGGCGATGACCTGGCGAAGCTTGTTCTCCTCCGCCATCACGAGCGGCCGAACCGTCGGCGGCTCCGGGATGTCGCTGAGCTCCAGCGGCACCGTCTCCAGCCCGGGCTCCGACTTGCGCGGTCGGCGTCGAAGGCGAGCCAGCGTCGCCCCGGCGAACCCGATCGGGCCCGTGCTGTTGGTGCCTCGAGACTGGCGGGACGAGGATGTCGGGCGCTGCGCGGACGCCTGCTGCAGCTCCATCGACTCCTCCGCGGCCTCCGCGGCGGCGGCCTCAGCGGACGGACCTGGTGGAGGCGGCGGCAGTGGCGGAAGTGAGAGCCACACCGACACCGTGCGGTCGGGGTTGCCCGCGTTCGCATCCAACGCCGCATCGTGTGCAAGCGGAACGAGGTCGACCTCCGTCAGCGCCAGCGGTTTCGTCTCGTCGAGACGTGCCAGCTCCAACAGGTCCTCGACCAGGAGGCCCATGCGCACGGCCTCCTTCTCGATGCGCTCCATCGCCTGCGCGACCTCCTCGGGCGTCTGGAGAGCACCCATGCGGTAGAGCTCGGCGTAACCCCGAACCGACACGAGCGGCGTGCGAAGCTCGTGGCTGGCTTGCCCCACGATCAGTCGCATCTGCTCGATCGTGCGGGCACGGTCTTTGAACGCACGGTCGATGCGGTTCAGCATCGTGTTGAGTGAGCGGTTGAGCCTGCCGACCTCGGTGTTCGGGGTGGCCCCGCCGAGTCGCTGGCTGAAGTCTCCGTCGGCGATCTCGGCCGCCGTTCGCTCCACCTCGCGCAACGGACGGAAGGTGGTGGTCACGAGCGCCCTGGTGAGGAACGCGCCGATGATCACGACGATCACGCCGAAGCTGAAGAAGATCGAGAGGTAGGCGGAGAGTGCCGCATCGAGCTGGGCGGTCGAGATGGCGATGATGACCGTGCCGTAGGTGGGAGTCGCCGCGTCGAGCTGCACCACGGCGCACACGCTGCGGAACGATCCCGTTCCGTCACGGCTTTCCAGCCATCCCGGTCCCTGGTTCGCGCACGCGGCACCCTGTTCGAGCGTGAGCGTCTTCGGCACCGCCGGCTTCTTCTCGTAGGGGACCTTGCTCCAGTTCTGCTGCACCAGGGTGCCGCCCGCGCTGTAGAGCGCGACGTAGAAGCTCGCCGTGTTGTCCTCGCCGAGGACGGGTCCGCTGCCGTCCTTGGTCTCGGTCGGCAGGATCGCATTGATGCTGGACGGCTGCGCGGCGATCGACTTCAGCTGCTGGTCGAACAGGTCGATGAGCACGGGTTTGAAGAGCAGCATCGTGCCGAGGCCCGCGACGAGGAGTCCGAAGGTGAGCACCAGCACGGTGACACCGGTGATCTTCGTACGCAGCGAGATCGAGTTCCATTTGGTCAGCACTGCGGCGTTCCAAACCGCGCTCTCGACGTAGAAGCGTGCATCACAGGAAAGGAGCCTATGCGGTCAGGCTGGGACGACGCCGACGAGAGGTCGCCGTCGACTGCCGGGAGCGGTCGATCACGCCGCCTATACTTTCGCGGCCTTGAGCATGTAGCCGAAACCGCGCTTGGTCTGGATGAGGGGCTCCGTGGAGTGCGCGTCGACCTTGCGGCGCAGGTAGGAGATGTAGCTCTCGACGATTCCGGCGTCGCCGTTGAAGTCGTACTCCCACACGTGGTCGAGGATCTGCGCCTTCGACAGCACGCGATTCGGGTTGAGCATCAGGTAGCGCAGCAGCTTGAACTCGGTGGGGGAGAGCTCGATGGCGGTGTCGCCGACGAAGACCTCGTGCGTGTCCTGGTCCATGGTCAGCTCGCCAGCGCGAATGATCGCGTCGTCGTCCGCCTGCATCGTGCGACGCAGGATCGCCTTGATGCGCGCCACGATCTCGTCGAGGCTGAACGGCTTGTTGACATAGTCATCGCCGCCGACCGTGAGGCCGGTGATCTTGTCTTCCGTGTCATCCTTCGCCGTGAGGAAGAGGATCGGCGCGGTGTAGCCGGCGCCGCGAAGCCGCTTGGTGACGCCGAATCCGTTCATGTCGGGAAGCATGACGTCGAGGATGATCAGGTCGGGTTCTTCTTCCAGCACGGCGCTGATCGCCTGCGCTCCGTTGCCCACGGCGCGCACCGCGAATCCGGCGAATCGGAGGCTTGTGGTGAGGAGGTCGCGGATGTTCGGCTCGTCGTCGACGATGAGGATTCGGGGTCCTGTGCTCATGCGCCAAGTATCTGCGCGTCAGCTGGGTTCAATCTGTGAGTCTGTCGTGCGATATCCACTCGTGGATGGTGCGCGCGCAGGGGGACTGCTGGCAGTCCAGGCACCACGACGGGCGCCCGTACTGAAGAATCGAGAGGAGCACGAGCGGCGAGATCCATCCCGTCGCGTCAGGAGGCGACCATGTCAGCACAGGAGTTCGTCATCGTCGGCGGCGGCCTCGCCGCAGGCACGGCGGCCGTCACCCTCCGCGAGGAGGGCTTCGACGGGCACGTCACGCTGATCGCGGGCGAGGCGCACAAGCCATACGCCCGGCCCCCGCTCTCGAAGGCCTACCTCGCCTCCCTCGACGACTCCGAGGTGTGGGTGCAGGATGCCGCATGGTGGGCCGAGCACGACGTCGAGGTTCGCTCAGGGCAGCACGCGCACGCACTCGACCTGGACGCCAGGTCGGTGCGCCTCGAAGGCGGGGACACCGTCCCGTTCGATCGGCTTCTGATCGCGACAGGGGCGACGCCGCGCAGACTCGGCCTTCCGGGGGCGGAAGCTGCCGGCATCCACTACCTGCGCACGATCGAAGACTCGCGGGGCATCCACGACGCCATCGCGGCCGGGGACAAGCGGGTCGTCGTGATCGGCTCTGGCTGGATCGGCATGGAGGTCGCGGCGAACGCGCGCGTGTTCGGCAACGAGGTGACCGTGCTCTCGCGCACACGGGTGCCGCTGTCGTCCGCGCTCGGGGATGAGCTCGGCGAGGTCTTCGCAAGCCTTCACGAGGAGCACGGGGTGCGCATCCTGCGCCGCGCGGAGCCGACCGGCTTCCGAACGGCCGACGGCCGGGTGACGGGTGTCGAGCACTCGGGCGGCGTCGTGGATGCCGACGTGGTGGTGGTCGGTGCGGGAGCCGTGCCGCTGGTCGGCCTGGCGGAGGACGCCGGGCTCGAAGTGGACGGCGGCGTGCTCGTCGACGCCCGGATGCGCACGGGGGCCGACGGGGTCTTCGCGGCGGGCGACGTGGCCAACCCGTATCACCCCGTTGTTCACCAGCGGCTGCGCAGCGAGCACTGGGCGAACGCGATCGGCACGGGAAAGGCCGCGGCGCAGAACATGCTCGACAGCGGCGTCGAATACGACGACATCCCCTATTTCTATACGGATCAGTTCGACCTGGGCATGGAGTACTCCGGATACGCGCCGCTCCTGGACGGCACGCACGTCGTCTATCGCGGCGACGTCGCCGGACGGGAGTTCGTGTCGTTCTGGGTGACGCCGGAGGGACGTGTCGTCGCGGGCATGAACGTGAACGTCTGGGACGTGAACGGCGATGTGCAGGCGCTGATCCGCTCGGAGCGGGCGATCGACGAGTCGCGGCTCGCCGACCCGGCCGTGCCGCTCGCCGACCTCGTGGCCGACGCGTGAGCGTCTGGCTGCCGCCGCTGCGCACGCCGCAGCGCACGATCGGCGCGCACACGTTCGACTTCTCCCGCCGGGTCGCGGTGATGGCCGTCGTCAATCGCACCCCCGACTCGTTCTACGACCGCGGAGCCACGTTCGGGCTGGACGCTGCAGTGCATGCGTGCCTCGCCGCGGTCGAAGCGGGCGCCGACTGGATCGACATCGGCGGGGTGCCGTTCAAACCTGGTCCGGAGCTTCCTGTCGAGGACGAGATCGCCCGCGTGGTCCCGGTGATCGAGGCGGTGCGGCGGGAGTCCGACGTGGTCATCTCGGTCGACACGTTCCAGGCGGAGGTCGCACGGCACGCGATCGTGGCGGGGGCGGACGTGGTCAACGACACCACGGGCATCCACGATCCGGACCTCGCGAGGGTGGTCGCCGACAGCGCGGCGACGCTCGTGATCACGCACAGTCTCGCGAAGCCCCGCACGGTGTACCCGCGGCCGCACTATGACGACGTGGTCGCCGAGGTCGTCGGATTCCTGCGGGAGCGCGTCGACCTGGCGATCTCGCTCGGCGTGCCGGAGTCGCGCATCGTGATCGACCCCGGCCACGACCTCAACAAGAACACCCTGCACACCCTGGAGATCACCAGGAGATTCGACGAGATCGCTGCGCTCGGGCTGCCTGCGCTAGCCGCGGTCTCGAACAAGGACTTCATCGGAGAGACGCTGGACGCCGAACGCGGAGACCGGCTGGAGGGGTCGCTCGCCGCCGCCGTGTTCTGTGTCGCGCAGGGTGCGCGGGTGCTGCGGATGCACAACGTGCGCGAGTCCGTCGCGGCGGTGCGGATGACCGAGGCGATCCTCGGGCTGAGGGAGCCGGCGTATCTGAAGCACAACATGGGGGACTTCAATGAGGAGTGACGGAGCGATTCAGATGATCGCGCCGACGCAGACCGGGGACCTGGACGACGACGCCATCCTCGAGGCATACGAGCGTCGGGTAGGCGAGCAGGGCAGCGATCGACTTGGCCCCGGCGATCGCTGGGTGCGCGTGAACTTCGTGACCTCGGCGGACGGCGCCGCGACCCTGGCCGGGCGCTCGGGCGGGCTGTCGGACGCCGCAGACAAGCGCGTCTTCGCCCTCTTGCGCCGGCCGTGCGACGTGATCGTGGTCGGTGCGGGCACCGTGCGGGCCGAGGGATACGGGGGCATGATGCTCGACGACGTCTCGGCGGAGTGGCGCACCGAGCACGGTTACGCACCTCAGCCGACGCTGGCGATCGTGTCGGGCAACCTGGCGCTGGACCCCGACAGCCACGTGTTCACCAAGGCTCCCGTTCGCCCGATCGTGTTCACGACGGACGCGTCGCCGGCGGATGCCCGTGAGCGGCTCGCGAAGGTCGCGGACGTGATCGTGTGCGGCGAGGCATCCTTCGACACGAGCGCCGCGCTGGATGAGCTCGCCGGGCGTGGCCTCACGAGGGTGCACTGCGAGGGCGGACCGCACCTGTTCGGCACGTTCGTTCGGCAGGGCATGTTCGACGAGCTGTGCCTCACCGTGAGCCGCGTGCTGGAGGGCGGCGCCGGTCAGCGCATCATCAGCGGAGAGGAGTGCGTGGTCGATCTGCGGCTGGAGCAGGTGCTGCGCTCACGCGACACACTCTTGCTGCGGTATCTCCAGAGTGCTCAGGCCGCGAGCTCCTGGGCGTCGACGATCGAGTATGCGTAGCCCTGCTCTGCGAGGAACCGCTGGCGGTTCTGCGCGAAGTCCTGGTCGACGGTGTCGCGGGCCACGAGCGTGTAGAAGTTCGCTGAGAGCCCGGACTCCTTCGGGCGCAGAAGACGACCGAGCCGCTGAGCCTCTTCCTGGCGTGAGCCGAACGAGCCGCTGACCTGGATGGCGACGGTGGCTTCCGGCAGGTCGACGGAGAAATTCGCGACCTTGCTCACGACGAGCACGGGCGTCGTGCCCTCGCGGAACTCCTGGTAGAGCCGCTCCCGCTCGTCGACCGGCGTCGAACCGGTGAGCGACGGCGCACCGAGGGCATCCGCCAGTTCGTCGATCTGGTCGAGGTACTGCCCGATCACCAGGATGCGCTCGCCGGCGTGCCGAGCGACGAGGGCTTTCACCACGTCGAGCTTGGCGGGCGCTGTCGCCGCGAGCCGATACCGTTCGTCATCCGCCGCCGCCGCGTAGGAGAGCCGGTCCGACGCGGGCAGGTCGATGCGCACCTCGTAGCAGGCGGCGGGGGAGATGAAGCCCTGGGCCTCGATCTCCTTCCACGGGGCATCGAACCGCTTGGGGCCGATCAGGGAGAAGACGTCGCCCTCCCTGCCATCCTCGCGCACCAGCGTCGCGGTGAGGCCGAGGCGCCTCCTGGCCTGCAGCTCGGCCGTGAGCTTGAACACCGGAGCGGGCAGCAGGTGCACCTCGTCGTAGATGATGAGGCCCCAGTCGAGCGCGTCGAGCAGGCTGAGGTGTGCGTACTCGCCCTTCCGCTTCGCGGTGAGGATCTGGTACGTCGCGATCGTGACCGGCCTGACCTCTTTGACCTGGCCGGAGTACTCGCCGATCTCCTCTGCGGTGAGCGAGGTGCGACGCAGCAGCTCGTCACGCCATTGCCTGGCTGAGACGGTGTTCGTCACGAGGATGAGCGTCGTGGTCTTCGCCGTGGCCATCGCACCGGCGCCGACCAGCGTCTTTCCCGCACCGCACGGAAGCACCACGACGCCGGATCCGCCCTGGAAGAAGTCGTCGACGGCCTTGGCCTGGTAGTCGCGCAGGTGCCAGTCGGTCGTGTCGAGGGCGATCTCGTGCGGGGTTCCAGGAGTGTACCCGGCGAGGTCCTCTGCCGGCCATCCGAGCTTGACGAGCTCCTGCTTGAGCTGGCCTCGCGCCCACGCGGCGACGACGAAACCGCCGTCCTCCCGCCGCTCCAGCAGCAGGGGCGAGACGCGCTTCGCGCCCGACACCTCCCGAAGCACAGCCTCGTCGTCGCTGCGCAGCACGAGCACGCCCTCGTCGTCGCGCTCGATCACGAGCCTGCCGTAGCGAGCGACGGTCTCCTGGATGTCGATCGCGACGGTCTGCGGAATGGGGAACTTCGAGTACCTCTCGAGGGTGCCGAGCATGTCGGACGCCTCGTGCCCGGCGGCGCGGGCGTTCCAGAGGCCCAGCCGGGTGATGCGGTAGGTGTGGATGTGCTCCGGTGCACGCTCGAGCTCCGCGAAGATGGCGAGGTCGTGGCGGGCATCCTCCGCCTGAGGATGAGCGACCTCGAGCAGCACGGTGCGGTCGCTCTGCACGATCAGGGGGCCGTCGGACATAACAGATGAGTCTATGTCGGCTGCCTCAAGGGGTCAGGACAGGCTGACGCTGCGGATGCTGGAAACCGGGAGTGTGCGCTCGATGTCGCTCGCCCGGTCGCGGCCGCGCAGCCTGCCGCCGCCCAGCCCGGTCGGTTCGAGCGTGTAGTCCTGCTCGTGTCCGTTGGGGAGCGCCACCGTCACGGTGACCGTCGTGCGGGAGCGCACCGCGGACTCCAGCTGACGGTTCAGCCAGGCCTGCGTGCCCTCCTCGCCGTCCGCGCGCTCGGCGGTACGTAGACGTTGCACGAGCACCTGGGCGGTGTCCGTCGTCTCGCGAGGCTCGGTGTGCCCGAGCCTGCGTCGCACCCGCAGCTGGGTTCCTCGGTCGTCTTCCGCCACGACGGGGTAGTGCGCGTCGACCAGCGCCCAATAGACGACGTCGAGCGGGAACCTGCTCAACAGCTCGCCCTCGGACTGCTGGCGAAGGCCGAGCGCGGCAAGGCTCTGATCGACGTCGATCGTGCGCAGCAGCTGCCCGTCGGCGGAGTGCACCAGCGATCCGGTCTCGACCCCGCGAACGCGCACCCGTCCGTATCGGGAAGCAGCCTCGTCGATGAGATAGGAGACCGGCTGCGGAAGCCCGGTGAGCGAGATCGACTCGATGAACTCACGCAGCGACCCCGCTGTCTCACCCATCGCGATCGCGCGATGCAGCGACGACGGGGAGATGCGGAAGCTGGTCGCCAGCCCCGTGCCTTCCACATCGGCAAGCGTGCGCAGCCGGGCGTCGAGCGAGGGAGTGAGCGGACCGGGCGCCACGATCGACAGGTCGTGCTGCACGTAGACGCGGTCCACCTCAGCAGGGAAGGCGGCTCGGATGACGCGCGCGGCGTCATCCGGACCGGATTCCAGAAGCTTCACCCCTGCCGTGCTCGGTGCCGTGCCGGCTGTGATGCCGAGGAACTCGGCGTGGGTCTCCACCTCGTTGACCCTGCGGTCGAGGGTCGCGTCGGCAGCCGGATAGCGCCACCTCGCGTAGCTGCGGAGGGCATCGCCCCACGAAGCGCGCGTTCGCTCGACCATGAGCTGGCGGATGTCGATGGGCACCGATTCGAGCCACGTCGCCGCCAGCCGCGACCATCGCTCGGGGGTCCCCAGCTGGGCCCAGGCCTCCGCGGCATCCGTCGGCAGCCACAGCGCCCCCTCCCGCACCACGAGACCGCACCCGACGGCCAGCCAGTGCACCGTGGGAACGGCGTCGGTCTCGACACCGAGCGCCGACGCGATGCGACGCGTGTCCGGCAGCGCGAGCCCGCCCTTCTGCAGCTCTCGCGCGGGTTCACGCTCCAGCTCGTAGACGAACTCGGCGACGGCCCCAGCGGCGATGAAGGCGCGCTCCGCGGACAGCTTGTCGACGAACCGACGGTCGACGTCGGGTACCGCGGCCAGTGCGGCCGGCTTGCCCGAGGCGGCGAGCTTGCGTCCGGTCAGTCCCTCGCCCTCCGCCCACGAGGTGAAGCGCGAGGCCACGGCAGGGTAGACCGCCACGCCACCGTCGACGCGTTCGGCGAGGAAGACGTCGATGAGCACGTCGAGCGCATCGGTGACCGCCTCGGCGGAGGCATCCGCATCGCCCCACTCGTGCAGTCGCGTGAGCACCTCGTCCGAGTCCGCTGAGCCGTCCGCCTCGACGACCGCAGCGAGCACCGCGAGCGTCGAGCGCGGCAGGGGCGCGAGTGCATGCTGAACGGACGGCGGTTCGAGCAGCGCGTCTGCAAGGTCGAAGAAGTCCTCGATGCGCGCCCGTCCCACGCCTCTCGCACTGATCAGGCCGTGCAGGCTGTCATCGTCGAGGCCGCCCAGCCGAGCGGCCAGCGTCAGTGTGCTGGTCATCTCGGCTCAGGCTCCATTACCCGGGTTCTCCGTGCGGCCTAGCGTTCGGACGCCCGGTTCTGCTTGCTCCTGCTGACCAGGTTCACCACAAGGAGCACGATGATCAGCACGAACGCGAGCGGGAGCGCCGCGAGCGGCAGCAGCTCGATGGTGGGCCAGATGCCCTTGCCTGAGCCCTGAGCCGGGCCGGCACCGAGCCAGGTTCCGATCATCAGCACGAAAAAGCAGACGATCGAGACGATCACCAGCCCCGCTGCGGTGAATGCCAGCGTGCGCTGAAGGCGCGATGCGGGCTGGGAAGTCGTCTCGGTCACGGAATCAAGGATAATTGACGTTGCAGATGTAATACCCCCAGCCCGAAAGAGGTTCCCATGCCTACCGGCAAGGTCAAGTTCTACGACGAGGAGAAAGGCTTCGGCTTCATCGCGCAAGACGGCGGTGGCGAGGTCTTCCTGCACGCCTCTGCGCTGCCTGCCGGTGCCGTTGTGAAAGCCGGCACGCGGCTGGAGTTCGGCGTCGCCGACGGCAAGCGGGGAGCCCAGGCGCTCTCGGTGCGCGTGCTCGAGAGCAGGCCGAGCCTGTCGAAGATGAACCGCAAGTCCGCGGACGACATGGCCGTGATCATCGAGGACCTCGTGAAGCTCCTCGACGGCATCGGCACGGGGCTCAGGCGAGGTCGGTACCCGGATGCCGCGCACGGCCGCAAGATCGCGGCGGTGTTGCGCCGTGTGGCGGACGATCTGGATGCCTGAGCAACCCGAGATCCCGGTCGAGGAGGGCACAGAGACTCAGGCGCCGTTCGAGGACAGCGCGCCTGCCGAACCTGCGGTCGCCGATCAGCGACTTCTCGAGGCGCACGAACTCGCGCGCAACGCCCTCATGGAGATCACGACGGAGTCGAGCATCGGACCGATCGCCGGACACGTCGTCGAGGGCGAGCGCGTGCTCTCGTTGCTCTTCGAGTGCACGCTTCCCGGGTACCCGGGATGGCACTGGACCGTGACCCTCGCCCGCGTCGACGGCGAAGCGGAACCTGTCGTGCTCGAGGCCGAGCTGCTGCCGGGCGAGCAGGCGCTGCTCGCACCAGACTGGGTGCCGTGGTCCGAGCGCCTCGCCGAGTATCAGGCTGCCCAGGAGGCGGCACGTGCGGCGGGCCTGGAGACCGAAGACGCGACATCCGACGACGACGTCAGCGACGAAGAAGATGACGACGACGAGGATGACGAGGACGAGGACGACTCGGACGACGACTTCGGCGACGACGAGCTCGACGGCATCGACATCGACCTGCACGACGACAGCGGTGACGACATCGACCTCGAGGCCGATGACATCACGGGGGCGGAGTCAGCGTCTCTCGAGCCCGGTGTCTCCGAGTCCGGAATCCCCGAGGCTGACGCGCCGAGCCCGTCTGCGCCGGAACTGGGCGTAGACGATGCCGATGAGACCGAGCACGATGCCCACGATGGTCGTGGGGATGACCCAGCCGGCGCCTGACGCGTTCAACTGAGGAGACAGCACGATCGCGACGACTGCCGCGATCACCCAGAGGACGAGGCCGGTGCCGATCGCCACGCGATCGTCGGTCCTCACGGGCGGCGGGTCCGGCAGTCGTTCGCTGTCGCGAAGCCACAGCCTCATACGCCGTCCTCCCCTCGTGGCGTTGCCCCGCTGGTCGACATGTTTACGCGATGTGCTCGACGACGTACTCGATCGACCTGATGAGCTGACGCACGTCTTCTGGCTCGACCGCGGCGAACGTGGCGACGCGCAGCTGGTTGCGGCCGAGCTTGCGGTACGGCTCCGTGTCGACGACGCCGTTCTCGCGGAGGACGGACGCGATGCGCGCGGCATCCACGTCGTCGAAGTCGATCGTGACCACCACCTGCGACCGGTGATCGGGGTTCTCGACGAACGGATGCGCGTACTCGACCGACTCGGCCCAGTCGTACAGGGCCGATGACGACTCGCTGGTGCGCGCCGCCGCCCAGGCGAGACCGCCGCCATCGTTGATCCACGTGATCTGCTCGTCGAGCATGATCAGCGTGGCGAGCGCCGGGGTGTTCAGCGTCTGGTTCAGGCGGGAGTTGTCGACGGCCTGCTTGATGCTCAGGAAGTCGGGGATATAGCGGTCGGAGGCAGCGATGCGCTCAACACGCTCCAGCGCGGCGGGCGAGAACAGCGCGAGCCACAGCCCGCCGTCCGACGCGAAGTTCTTCTGCGGGGCGAAGTAGTAGACATCCGCCTCGGACGCCGTGAAGTCGATTCCGCCCGCTGCGCTGGTCGCATCGATGACGGTGAGCGCGCCGGGGTCGCCGTTCACCCGACGCACCGGTGCCATGACCCCGGTGGACGTCTCGTTGTGCGGCCAGGCGTAGACGTCGACGCCCTCGACGGGCTCCGGCGTGCTGCGCGAGCCGACGGGGGCGTCGATCACGTGCGGAGCCTTCAGCCAGGGTGCGCTCGCCGCCTTGGCGAACTTCTGGCTGAACTCGCCGTAGACGAGGTTCTCCGAGCGGTTCTCGATGAGGCCGAACGCTGCGGCATCCCAGAAGGCGCTCGATCCGCCGTTGCCGAGGACCACCTCGTAGCCGTCAGGGATGTCGAACAGAGTCGCGAGCCCCTCGCGCACACGCCCGACCAGGGCACGAACGGGTGCCTGCCGGTGAGACGTGCCAAGCAGAGAGGACTGCGCCTCGACGAGGGCCGCGACCTGGGCCGGGCGCACCCTCGACGGACCGCTGCCGAAGCGGCCGTCTGCGGGCAGAAGGGACTCGGGAATCGCGACCGTTGGCATGCTGTCGAGTCTAGCCAGCGCGGTGAGGGGCCAGACAGCGCGTTCAGTACCGGTGATCGCGCGCCGGTAGGCTGAGATGGTCGGCGCACGGCGCCGGCAACGGAGCACTAGGGGAAACGATGACCGATCTCGTCGACACCACCGAGATGTATCTGCGCACCATCCTCGATCTCGAGGAAGAGGACATCGTTCCTCTGAGAGCGCGCATCTCGGAGCGGCTCGGTCACTCGGGACCGACCGTGTCGCAGACCGTCGCGCGCATGGAGCGTGACGGTCTTGTCGTGGTCTCGGGCGATCGTCACCTCGAGCTCACTCCGGAGGGCCGGCGCAGGGCCGTGCACGTGATGCGCAAGCATCGCCTGGCCGAACGGCTGCTCTCCGATGTGATCGGTCTCGAGTGGGAATACGTGCACGAAGAAGCATGCCGCTGGGAGCATGTGATGAGCGAGCAGGTCGAGCACAAGATCCTCGACATCCTCGGGCATCCCACCGAGACCCCGTACGGCACGCCGATTCCGCGCATCGAAGATCAGGGCATCGGTCTGCACCGTGTCTTCCTCGACGGCGTGCGCAACATCGTGGATGTCACAGCGGAGGCCGACCAGCCCGTCACGGCCACGATTAGGCGACTGGGCGAGCCCGTGCAGTTCGAGCCCGAGTTGCTGGCTCAGCTGCGTCAGGCCGGAGTCTTCCCTGGATCGATCGGATCGTTCTCGCGTGCCGGCTCCTATGTCGCCGTGCAGATCGAGGGATACCCCGAAGCGATCGAGCTGCCGCACGAGGTGGCGAGCCACATCTTCGTCGCCGCGTGACACGGGCAGTGCCGAAGACACCGAACCCCCACCGAGGTGCCATCGAAAAGGCTCTGCGTCCACAGGCTCGGATACATCTTCGGTGCATTGCGCCGAGCCCGGAAACGATGTGACAAAACCATAACGGTCCCGTAGTCTCTTACGAGTCCACAGACCAGAAGCCGGTCGACGGACCGGGTTCAAGACGTTCCGCCAGCCCGTCTCTTGAACCGAAGAAACCGAACTCTGATGAGATCTCGGACGGGACGGCTCACCTAGTGCCGTAGGAGCGCCGGAGGTTCACACCTTGGCAACATTAGGTACCAGCGGTTTCCCCCAAGACCGCGACCCGAGTACTTCAGGCGAGACCGACGCACAATCGACCGAGGCGACCACGGTGTCGCGTCGCAG
>JBQCJQ010000424.1:0-2266 GCA_051952615.1 Humibacter sp. | reverse complement strand
GGGGTGAACCAGATGGCATCGATGCCGAGGTCCTTCAGGTAGCCGAGGTGCCTGCGGACGCCCGCCAGGTCGCCGACCCCATCGCCGTTCGCATCGGCGAAGCTGCGCGGATAGATCTGATAGATGGCTGCACTGCGCCACCAGAGCGGGTCGGAGACCGACGGCGCAGGGAGTGCGGCCTCCTCGACGGAGGTGGCGTCGAGGGCGGTGTCGACCTCGAGCTGGTCGGCTACGGAGGAGAGGTCCACTGATGGAGCCTTTCTGGCGCGGCGGCACGCGTCAGAAAGGCGACGATGCCGGACTCGGAGCTGGTTCTCGCCGTGCGGCAGGCGAGCTCCCGTCCGGCGTCACAGTCAAAGTAGCCAAGCCGACAGAATGACGCAAGAACTAAACAAATGTCAATCTACTTGCGTCTACTTGCGCGGAATTACATCACAAGTCGGTCACAAGCACGGTCACCGCGGGGCAGGGCCGGTGGATGCCCGCACGACGAGCTCCGGCTCGAAGAGGAACTCGTCGATGACCGGACGCTCCCCCGTCATCTGCGCGGTGAGCAGCTCCATGACCATGCGACCCATCGGTTCGATGGGCTGCCTGACGGTCGTCAGCGGCGGCTCGACGCATCCCATCAGCGCCGAGTCGTCGTAGCCGACGACCGAGACGTCCTCCGGCACGCGCAGACCGGCGCGGCGTACCGCCCGGATCACGCCGAGTGCAAGGGGGTCGCTCGCGCAGACGATCGCGGTCACTCCCGTACCGATGAGCTTAGAGGCCGCAGCCTGCCCCGCCTCGAGAGAGTAGAGGGAGCGCACGACCGAGTCGGCACCGAACTTCAGGCCTGCCCGCTCCATCTCGGCGCGCGCCGACTCGTGCTTGCGCTTCGACGGCACGTGATCGCGCGGCCCGAGCACGAAACCGATGCGCGTGTGGCCCAGCTGCACCAGGTGGCGTACGGCCAGCTGAGTCGCCACCCCGTCGTCGCACGACACCGTCGGGAAGCCGATGCCGTCGATCGGAGCGCTGACCAGCACGGTCGGCAGATTCACCTCGCGGAGCTTCTCGTAGTGATCGTGCGTGGCCGCCTCCTGCGTGTAGAGGCCTCCCGCGAACACCACGCCCGAGACGTGCTGCTCCAGCAGCAGGTCGACGTAGTCGGCCTCGGAGACGCCACCCGCGGTCTGCGTGCACAGCACCGGCGTGTACCCGTTCTGCGCGAGCGCGCCGCCGACCACCTCGGCGAAAGCGGGGAAGATCGGGTTGGAGAGCTCGGGCAGCACGAGGCCGACCAGACGCGCGCGCTCACCCCGCAGCTTGGTCGGGCGCTCGTATCCGAGCACGTCGAGAGCGGTGAGCACCGCCTGACGGGTCGCCTCGCTGACACCTGGTTTCTCGTTCAGCACGCGGCTCACGGTGGCCTCGCTGACCCCCACCTTGCGTGCGACCTCGGCAAGTCGTTTCGCCATGGTCCAAGTGTACGCAAATTCTTGCAATGGGCCGCAAGAATTGTGGATGTCGTCGGCGGGCCTAGCATTGCGGCATGCCGAAAGCGCTGCGGGGCCTGGCGCTCGCGTGTCATCCGGGGCCCGCTCTCGTCGTCACGGTCGTCGCCGTGCTTCTGGGCGTCGCGGTCGGCTACTCTCCGTGGCGCGCCGTGCTGCTCGGTGCCGCCATGCTGACCGGACAGCTCTCGGTCGGCTGGTCGAACGATGCCATCGACGCACCGAGGGACTCACGCGTCGCCCGAAGCGACAAGCCGGTTGCGATGGGCCTCGTCTCACGTCGGGCCGTCGCCATCGCCGCGGTCGTCGCGCTCCTCTGCGCCCTCCTTTTCACGCTCCTGCTGGGCGTCGCGGCGCTCGTCGCCCATGCGATCGCCCTCGCGAGCGCGTGGTCGTACAACGCCTGGCTGAAGCGCACGCTGGCGTCGATCGTTCCGTATGTCGTGAGCTTCGGCATTCTGCCCGCGATCGTGACCCTTGGCCTGCCCACACCGCAGTGGCCGGCGTGGTGGGTGATCGTCGCCGGCGGACTGCTCGGCGCCGCGGCGCACGTCACCAACGTCCTTCCCGACCTCGACACCGACCGCGAGACCGGAGTCAGAGGGTTCGGCCATGTGCTCGGCGCGCGGGCCGGCGGAGTGTTCTCGTTCGTGGTGCTCGCGCTCGCCGGCATCGACATCGCTCTCGGAGCATCGGTGATCGGCGGTCTCACCGGACCGCCCGTTGCGATCGCGATCGCTGCTGCTGTGCTGACCGTGCTGATCGCG
>JBQCJQ010000423.1:0-5318 GCA_051952615.1 Humibacter sp. | reverse complement strand
TGCAGCAGAACCGCCTCAACGGCACGGACCCGTCCCGCTTCAGCCGGGTCGGCACGGCGAACTCGATCCTGCGCAGGTTCACCGCGGCGATCGACTACCTGCAGATCCTCGACCCGCACGGCGACTGGGGCAGGTATCGCGTCGACGGGCATCCGGTCTGGAAGAACGTGGTGTTCGCCGGCCACTCCCAGGGCGGCGGCGAGTCCGCATACATCTCACACCTGCACAAGCTGCGTGGCGTGCTGATGTTCTCCTCCCCCGTCGAGACCTTCAACGACGTCTCAGCCGCATGGATGTCGAAGCCGGGCGCAACGCCTCCGGAACGGATGTACGGGTTCGACGACATCCACGACATCTACTTCACGCGCATCATCGGCTCGTGGCGCAAGCTGCAGATGGGCGACCCGGATCCGACGGCGGCCACCGCCGTGCCGACCGGCAGCCACATCATGCTCAGCGACCTCGACATCGGCGACCCTCTCGAGACGCACGGACGATCGGTCGACGACGACGGCCCACGCACCCCCGGCGGAGGCATGAGGTTCCAGCCGACCTGGACCTGGATGCTGCAGCAGGTGCTCGACTAGCGCGGCTCGTGCGGCGTGCACCGCTGGTACCATCGCGCCCAGGCAGACCTGACTGTGACCGATCACAATTCTGCCCGGACGACCAGCCGGACCAGACGACAAGGATGGACAGCGATGACATCGAACAGCCCAGCACCCGACTTCAGGCTCGAGGGCAAGACAGCACTCGTCACAGGCGCCGGCAGCGGCATCGGACGCGCGGTCGCGCTCGCCGTGGCCGCATCAGGGGCGGCCGTCGCGTGCGTCGACCTCTCGGAGGCGTCCGCGAGCGAAACCGCGCAGACCATCGTGGATGCCGGAGGCCGGGCGATCTCCGTCGTCGCTGAGGTGACCATCCCCGGCGACCTCGTGCGTGCCGTCGAGCGCACCGAGGCCGAACTCGGCCCGCTGAACCTCGCGGTGAACGCCGCCGGAATCGCGAACGGCGGCAACGCCGAGACCATGCCGCCCGAGCAATGGCAGCGGGTCGTCGACGTCGACCTCTCCGGAGTCTTCTACTCGTGCCAGGCCGAGGCGGTCGCCATGCTGCGTAACGGCGGCGGGGCCATCGTGAACATCGCGTCGATGTCGGCGACGATCGCGAACCGCGGGCTGTACCAGGCGCACTACAACGCCGCGAAGGCGGGTGTCGTCCAGATGGGCCGCAGCCTGGCATGGGAGTGGGCCGAGGGCGGCATCCGCGTCAACAGCATCAGCCCCGGATACACCTACACGGGCATGACGAAGCGCCCCGAGCAGATCGACGCGATGGAGGGTTACGCCGCCGATACGCCGATGGGGCGCAACGCGCAGCCCGAGGACATCGCGGGTCCGGTCGTCTTCCTGCTCAGCGAGGCGGCGGGATACGTCACCGGCGTCGACCTTCTCGTCGACGGCGGCTTCGTCATCTGGTGATCGCCGGCACGGCCGGCTGAAACCCGGGCGGTCCGCTGGCAACTTCGCCTGCGGGTGGCTATCTCGCCCGCGGGTGCGCTGTCGTGTACATGTCGCGCAGCGTGTCCGCGGTGACGAGCGTGTAGATCTGCGTGGTCGCCACCGACGAGTGTCCGAGCAACTCCTGCACGACACGCACGTCGGCTCCGCCCTCCAGCAGGTGAGTGGCGAACGAGTGCCTCAGCGTGTGCGGCGAGACGGATGCCTCGAGATGCGCCCGCTCCGCCGCCGCCCTGATCACCAGCCATGCGCTCTGCCTGCTCAGCCTCGCGCCGCGCGCTCCGAGGAACAGCGCAGGAGTCGCCACCCCACGCTGCGAGTACATCGGACGCACCCGCACCAGATAGTCGTCGAGCGCCCGCCGCGCGAAGCTGCCGAGCGGCACGATGCGCTGCTTGCTGCCTTTTCCCATGAGGCGCACGATCTCGCGATCGATCACGTCGTCGATGTTCAGGTCGATCGCCTCCGAGACGCGTGCGCCCGTCGCGTAAAGCAGCTCGAGAAGTGCCTTGTCGCGAACGAGCGCGGGATCATCCCCGTCGGTCGCCGCCAGAAGCGACTCGACCTGAGCGAGGGTGAGCGCTTTCGGCAGCCGGGACGGCAGCTTCGGCGGGCGAACGTCTCGTGCGGCATCCGATTCGACCTCCTGCTCGTCGAGCAGAAAGCGGTGCAGGCCGCGCACCGTCGAGAGCATGCGGGCGATGGATGACGCACCGAGCGCCAACGTCGCGTCGTGCTCCCCCCGCGTTGCCAGGTACCGCGCGTAGTCGTCCGTGTCGCGCGACGTGATCGCGCCCACGTCGGTCACCCCACGCGCGGTGAGCCAGTCCGCGTATGCCGACAGGTCGCGCCGGTAGGCGGCGACGGTGTTCTTCGACAGACCGCGTTCGATGCCGACGTGCCTCAGGTACGCCTCGACCGCGGCCTGCGGCGTCATCGCGCCGCTTCGGGGGCGCCACCGCCGTGCGGCTCGAGCGGACGGGTCAGCCACGATCCACGCTCCAGCGGCAGATCGGGGTCGCCGAGAGACGCGTAGCCGGATGCCCGCGACACGTATGCGGCCATGGCGGCAAGCGCCAGCGGCGCGTTGCGCAGCCTGCGCTCCTGCACGGCGCGTACCACCTCGTCGAGGGGCACCCAGCGCACCTCGATGTCCGCCTCCTCGTCTTCACGGGCGAAGACCTCGTCGGCGGCGCGCACACCTCGCGCGAGATAGATTCTGATCACCTCGTTGTTGCCGCCGGGGCTCGTCGCCACATCGAGGAGCACGTTCCACTGGTCGGCGACGGTGTCGGCCTCTTCGGCCAGCTCGCGCTTCGCCGCCTCCAGCGTCGGCTCGTCCACCATGTCCAGCAGGCCGGCCGGCAGCTCCCAGTCGCGGGAGCGCACCGGATGCCTGTACTGCTTGATGAGGAGCACGCGGTCGTCGTCGTCGAGCGCGAGCACCGCGACGGCGCCGGTGTGGTCGACGTACTCCCGCACGATCGTCGCGTCGGGCAGCTGAACGACGTCACGGCGCACGTCCCAGACGCGGCCGCGGTACGCGACCTCCGACTCGAGCACCGGTGCGAGGTATCGGTCGTCGGCGAGGTCGTCGTATGGCATCTCAGGCATCCTCTTTCACCTCGAACAGACGGCTGGACTCCTGGCGATCGAGCGCTGCGGCGATCAGGCCGCGGAACAGCGGGTGCGCACGGTTCGGACGCGACCGCAGCTCGGGGTGCGCCTGCGTGCCGACGTAGAACGGATGCACGTCCCTCGGCAGCTCCACGTACTCGACGAGGTGACCGTCCGGCGAGGTCCCGGAGAACACCAGTCCCGCGTCCGCGATCTGCTCGCGGAAGTTGTTGTTGACCTCGTAGCGGTGGCGGTGGCGCTCCGACGCCTCTGGCGCCTCGTACAGCTCCGAGACGATCGAGCCGTCCGCGAGACGCGCGGGGTAGAGGCCGAGCCGCATGGTTCCGCCGAGGTCTCCGCCCGCGATGATCTCGACCTGCCCCGCCATCGTCGCGATGACGGGGTACTGCGTGTCGGGATCGAACTCGCTGGATGACGCGCCCTCGAGTCCCGCCTCGTGCCTGGCGTACTCGATCACCATGCACTGGAGGCCCAGGCACAGTCCGAGCGACGGGATGCCGTTCTCCCTGGCGAATCGCAGCGCGCCGAGCTTGCCCTCGATGCCGCGGATGCCGAACCCGCCGGGAACGCAGATGCCGTCCACCTCGGAGAGCTCACGAGCAGCACCCTCCGGCGTCTGGCATCCGTCGCTCGCGATCCAGCGCAGGTTGACCTTGGCCCGGTTGTGGAACCCGCCTGCGCGAAGCGCCTCGGTGACGGAGAGGTAGGCGTCCGGCAGGTCGACGTACTTGCCGACCAGCCCGATCGTGACCTCGTGCTTGGGCTCGTGCACGACGGCCAGGAGCGAGTCCCAGCTCTGCCTGTCCGGCTCGGCCGACTGCAGCCCGAGCTGGGCGATGATGTAGTCGTCGAGGCCCTGCTCGTGCAGCATGTTCGGGATGTCGTAGATGCTCGGCACATCCACCGCGTTCACGACGGCCTGCTCGTCGACGTCGCACATCAGCGCGATCTTCTTCTTGTTGCTCTCCGAGACCGGACGGTCGCTGCGGAGCACGAGCGCGTCGGGCTGGATACCGATCGAGCGCAGCGCCGCGACGGAGTGCTGCGTCGGCTTCGTCTTCTGCTCGCCTGACGCGTTCATGTACGGCACGAGCGAGACGTGCACGAAGAAGCAGTTCTGGCGGCCGAGTTCGTGACGAACCTGGCGTGCCGACTCGATGAACGGCTGCGATTCGATGTCGCCGACCGTGCCGCCGATCTCGGTGATGATCACGTCGGGCTGCGGGTCGTCGGATGCCTGCAACCGCATCCTGCGCTTGATCTCGTCGGTGATGTGCGGGATGACCTGCACGGTGTCGCCCAGGTACTCGCCCCGACGCTCCATCGCGATGACCTGCGAGTAGATCTGTCCCGTGGTGACGTTGGCCGCCTGGCTCAGGTTGATGTCGAGGAAGCGTTCGTAGTGGCCGATGTCGAGGTCGGTCTCCGCGCCGTCGTCGGTGACGAAGACCTCGCCGTGCTGGAACGGGTTCATGGTTCCCGGATCCACGTTGAGGTATGGGTCGAGCTTCTGCATCACGACCCGCAGGCCGCGTGACGTCAGCAGATTGCCGAGGCTCGCCGCCGTCAGCCCCTTGCCCAACGAAGAAACGACACCACCTGTCACGAAGATGTGCTTGGTAGTGCCGTTCGGCTGTGTCGTCCCGCTATTCTGACCCGCGTTAGTTTTTTCCACCACGGGCTTTCATCCTACCGCCCTCCGCCTCTCGCGCGCGGACCCCGGCGCGCTGTGCCGTGCGGATTCGATCAGCTCGCGAGCGTGGGCGAGTCCGCTGTCCGAGTCGGGCAGGCCGGAGAGCAGCCTGGCCATCTCCGCGGTGCGGTCGTCGCCGTCGAGCCGCCGCACGCTGGACGCCGTGACCGATCCGTCGCCCGCCTTGACCACCGTGAGGTGGTTGGTCGCGAACGCGGCGACCTGTGCGAGGTGCGTCACGACGATCACCTGCGCGTTCTGAGCGAGCCTCGCAAGCCTGCGGCCGATCTCGATCGCCGCTGCGCCGCCCACGCCGGCGTCGATCTCGTCGAACACGAACGTGGGCACCGGATCGCTGCCGGCGAGCACCACCTCGATGGCGAGCATCACGCGCGAGAGCTCGCCACCGGACGCGCCCTTTCCCAGCGGGCGCGGCTCCGCGCCGACGTGCGGACGCAGCAGCATCG
>JBQCJQ010000422.1:0-3883 GCA_051952615.1 Humibacter sp. | reverse complement strand
TCACCCTCGGCGCGGTCTTCGCCGCGACGCTCTCGGTCCTGGCCGCCGCCCCGGCGGCATCGGCTGCGCCCTCGTCGGCCACCTCCTTCACCGGATACACCGGCAAGGGGCAGCTGCAGGCCACTGGCCGCAGCGTCGTGCAGAACGACGCGCTGCCGGTCGCCGACTCCTCGGCTCCGGCGGGCACCGGCACCAACTACTACGTCGACTCGCAGGGTGGTGACGACTCGGCGAGCGGCACGGCGCCGTCGACCGCCTGGAAGTCGTTCGCGAACGTCAACGGCAAAGCCTTCGGCCCGGGCGACCGCATCCTGCTCAAGGCGGGCAGCGTGTGGCAGGCGCAGGGCGACCAGGTCGCGAAGGAGGCGTTCGACTACACGACCTGGAACAACGGGGTTCCGACGGATGTCACCGAGCCGGCACCGACAGCCCTGGTCGCACCTGGGGGCTCAGGCAGCGCTGCCGACCCGATCGTCATCTCCAGCTACGGAACGGGCGCCGCCCCCAAGCTCGAGGGTCGCGGAGTCGTCAACGACGTGCTCCAGCTGACCAACCAGCAGCACTGGGACATCTCCAACCTCGACATCAGCAACGTCACCGACGGCTTCGACCCGTCGCAGTGGCAGCCGGGCGCCAACCAGGGTCTGCTTCCCGGCGAGGAGAACCCGAAGACGGGCGACCTGCGGGGCATCCACGTGCAGGGTGAGAACGCGGGAACGCTCAGCGGCTTCGACATCCACAACGTGTTCGTGCACGACGTCAGCGGCGTCACCTGGTCGATCGGCAACGCGGGCCTCGACCGATCGAAGCGCACGGGCGGCATCCTCTTCGAAGGCCTGAAGGGCGACGGTGAGACGGTCTCGCGCTTCGACGACGTGGTGGTCAGCGACAACTACGTCGCGAACACCTCCTTCGCGAACGTCATCTTCAAGCAGTTCTCCGGCATGGGCACCGACCGCTACCTCGACCGCGCTCCCGGCTGGGGCGACCGTGCCGTCGCCAAGGCGAGCAACACGGGCGTGGTCACCGAAGACCCGAACTGGCGGCCGAACACCCACATCGACATCTCGGGCAACTACCTCACCAACCGCGACACGCAGTACGGCTGGGACTCGCTCTACCTGACGAGCGTCCAGGGTGCGACGGTGGATGGCAACCTCATCGACGGCGCAGGCGTGTCGGGCATCGAGATGTACTACTCCGACAACGTCGTCGTGCAGAACAACGAGGTCGCCGCGATCACCAACCGTGCGAACGCAGCCGACTCCAATGGCATCGACGGCGACCGAGGAACGTCGAACATCCTGATTCAGGGCAACTACATCCACGACTCCGGCGAGGGTGTGCTGCTGTGCGGCTTCGGTTTCGGCACGTCGGTGGAGCGCTACAACGTCATCCAGGATGTCGCGCGCAACTACGTCAACCCGCACGGTGACTCGGGTGTGAACGTCATCTACGACAACCTGATGTACAACACGAGGGTCCCGTCGTCGAACAACACCGTCGGGTTCTTCAACTCGTCGGGAACGAACAGCAGCGTGCTGACCGACAAGAACCGCCACTACCTGTACGACAACGTCTTCGTCAACACGCTCGCCTCGGTGAGCGGCGCAGCGTTGCAGGCGAACTTCCCCGGCGTGTACTTCGGCAACAACTCCTACTACGGGCCGGATGTCGCCGCCCCGGCACAGGATGCCGACCCGACGACCGCCGACCCGATGGTCGGCGACCCCGGTGCTGCCATCACCGACATCGCGCCGACGTCGGCGTCATCCTCGCTGATCGCGGCGGGTGCGCCCGTCGACCTCTCGCAGATCGCGCCCGGCTTCGACGCGACGGGCGACACCTCCGCGAGCCAGCTGCCGGTCAGCACCGACTTCTTCGGAAACCCGCTGACCACGCCACCGACGATCGGACCGGCGTCTTACACGCCCGCGACCGGCAACGCCGTCATCGTCGGGATCGTGCGCGACCAGGACGGCGTGTCCGTGCCGAACGCGAAGGTGCAGTACGGCACGGCATCGCTGACGACGGGCACCGACGGCAGGTACTCCATCGAGGCGCCAGCCGGTGACTACTCCCTGGCGACGTCGGCGGACGGCTACGCGGATGGCAAGCCCGTCGCCGTCACCGTCGTGACGGGGCAGACTCTCTCTCAGGACCTGACGCTCGGCCAGACGACCGCGACGGTGGGAACCGTCGCCGGAACAGTCACCTCCAGCGGCAAGGCCCTCGCGGGCGCCACCGTCACCGTCGCACAGGGCGCGAACGCACTCGGCACGGCGACCACCGACGCGCAGGGCGCGTACTCGATCGCGAACGTCACGATGGGCAGCGGCTACACGGTGTCGGCGTCCAAGGCCGGCTACCAGACCGGCTCGCAGTCCGACGTGCAGGTCAAGCCTGCGCGAACCGTCACCGTGAACCTCGTGGTTCCGGTCGCGGCGCAGCAGACGCACTATGCGATCAACGAGACGTTCGACAACGAGACAACCGGCGACTTCACCCAGTCGAGCGATGGCGCGCTGGTGGCGAACACCAATCCGGCCGTCGGCACCGTCAGCGTCGTCGACGATCCGTCGCACCCCGGCAACAAGTACCTGAGCATCGACAAGACCAGCTCGAGCTCCGGGGTTCTCGCGGTGCACAACACGACCCCGTTGAACCTGACGGGCACGGTCACCATCGAGGCGCGCATCCAACGCACCAGCACGAACACCTCGGCGAACCAGGTGGCGATGTACTCGTACGCGGCATCCGGCTGGAATGCGGCGAACCCGGCATCCTCCACCAATCCAGCGGCGACGTTCGGGTTCTCGGGCGGCAAGATCATCACGCACAACGTCACAGGGTCGAGCACCGTGAAGAACGTGGAGAACTACAACGTCGGCCAGTGGTACACGGTGCGCAACGTCGTCGATCTCGACACCGGAACGTTCGACCTCTATGTGGATGACATGAGCACGCCCGTGCTCACGGACCAGCCGCTGCGCACCAAGGTGAGTTCGCTCGACTACTTCGACTTCTTCGTGAACGCCTCCAACGTCGGCGACATGCTCATCGACTACTTCAGGGTGAACACGGGAACGCCGGTCGACTACAACGACGCATCGCTCGGCAGCGTCACCGCCACAGCGGCGAGCGGCGACGTGGCGCTGACCCCGGCGCAGGACGGCCTCTCCTACACGGGAACGGCAGACCCGTACGACACCACTGCGACGATCACCGCCGCCACCGACAGCCCGTTCGCAACGATGACCGTGAACGGCAAGACGGTTGCGTCCGGACGGTCGGTCGAGGTGCCGCTCGCCGCCGGCAACGACGGCGACGCGCTCGTGACGACCGACATCCCTGTCGCCGTCACGGCGGAGGACGGTACCCAGAAGACCTACACCGTCTCGATCTCGCGCACGAACCCGAACCAGCTGGCGCAACTGCGCAGCCTTTCCCTCGACGGGCTTTCACTGGACCCGGCGTTCTCGCCGGATCGGGTCGGCACCGACAGCCCGTACGCGGTCACCCAGAAGCTCGACTCGAGCGTGACATCCGTTCACCTCACCTGGGCACTCGGATGGGATGACCAGCAGGTGCAGATCAACGGCAACGTGCTCCCGGCGGGAACCACAGACGCGACCGTGCCGGTGAAGCCCGGCGACAACACGATCACGATCGGCGTGGACTCCTACCCTGGGGACTCCGGCACCTACGTCGTCAACCTGACGCGGAACGCCGTCGACCTCACGGCTCTGTCGGCGGCGATCGCCGGGGTGGACGCCCTGGACGTGACGCAGTACAGCGCGGACAGCTGGGCGCCGGTGGCCGCTGCTCGGGACGCCGGTGCGAAGGTGGCCGCGGACGCGGGTGCTTCGCAGGCGGATGTGGA
>JBQCJQ010000421.1:0-6247 GCA_051952615.1 Humibacter sp. | reverse complement strand
CGGGCCAGCTCGTGGCCATGACCGGCGACGGGACCAACGACGCCCCGGCGCTCGCGGCCGCGGATGTGGGGGTCGCGATGAACTCGGGCACGCAGGCGGCGAAGGAGGCCGCCAACATGGTGGACCTCGACTCGGACCCGACCAAGCTCATCGACGTCGTCTCGATCGGCAAGCAGCTGCTCATCACCCGCGGTGCGTTGACCACGTTCTCGATCGCCAACGACGTGGCGAAGTACTTCGCGATCATCCCCGCGATGTTCGTCGGAGTGTTCCCCGGCCTGCACGTGCTCAACATCATGGGCCTGCACTCGCCGTCGTCCGCCATCCTGTCCGCCGTGATCTTCAACGCGATCATCATCGTGATCCTGATCCCGTTGGCCCTCCGCGGCGTGCGCTACCGACCGTCGTCGGCATCGCAACTGCTCGGGCGCAACCTGCTGCTCTACGGCCTTGGCGGCATCATCGCGCCGTTCATCGGCATCAAGCTCATCGACATGCTCATCGCGCTCATCCCGGGATTCTGATGGCAGTCACGAACAGCACGAGACGAACGCGCGTACAAGAGGAGAGAAGAAGACCATGAGCCCCATGCTCCGAGGAACCGCACGACAGTATTGGGTCGCACTGCGAGCCATGATCGTGCTGACCGTTGTGCTGGGCATCGTCTACCCGTTGGTGATGGTCGGCATCGGCGAGCTCACCATGCCGGGCACGGCGAACGGATCGTTCATCACGCAAGACGGCAAGACGGTGGGATCGAGCCTGATCGGCCAATCCTTCACCGACGCAAAGGGCAACCCGCTTCCCCAGTGGTTCCAGTCCCGCCCATCGGCCGCGGGCAACGGCTACGACGCGAACGCGTCCAGCCCGAGCAACCTCGGTCCGAACAATCCCGACCTCACCAAGGCCATCGAGCAGCGCAAGGCGGAGATAGTGAAGACCGACGGTGTTTCGGCCTCCGACATACCGCCAGACGCCGTGACGGCATCCGGTTCAGGCCTCGATCCGCACATCAGCCCCGAGTACGCGCTCCTGCAGGTACCTGCGGTCGCGAAGGCGAGGGGCATCCCGGAGTCCAAGGTCGAATCGCTCGTGAAGTCTATGATTCAGGGGCGGGACCTCGGATACCTCGGGGAGAAGACGGTCAACGTGCTGCAGCTGAATCTGGCGCTGTCGAAGCTGGATCCGAGCGGCAACTGAGGCCGAGGATGACGAGGGTCGGCGCAGCCCGCCGGCTCTCGTCCTCCGCCGTGACAGGTGACGACGGCACCTGACGACTGAAGGGTAGACGCACCCCAGATGGCCAGAGGCAAACTGCGGGTTCTCCTGGGGGCGGCCCCGGGGGTCGGCAAGACCTACGCCATGCTCGAGGAGGGCAAGCGACTCGCCGACGCAGGCAAGAACGTCGTCGTCGCGCTCGTGGAGACGCACGACCGTGCAGCGACCGCCGCGATGCTGGGCGGCCTGGAGGTGATGCCTCGCAGGACTGTCACGCACCGCGGCATCGTGCTCACCGAGATGGACCTCGACGCCGTCCTCGCGCGCAAGCCCGACGTCGCCCTCGTCGACGAGCTCGCCCACACCGATGCCCCAGGCGGCCGTCACGAGAAGCGCTGGGAAGACGTGCAAGAGCTGTTGGATGCCGGCATCACGGTGATCTCGACGGTGAACATCCAGCACATCGAGTCGCTGAACGACGTCGTCGAGCAGATCACGGGCATCAGCCAGCAGGAGACCATTCCCGACGCCGTGCTGCGCGCCGCGGACCAGATCGAGGTCGTCGACCTCGCCCCGCAGTCGTTGCGCGACCGGCTGTCGGAAGGCCTCGTCTATCCGGCGGCCCGGGTGGACGCCGCTCTGTCGAACTACTTCAGGCTCGGCAACCTGACCGCCCTCCGCGAGCTCGCGCTGCTCTGGCTGGCCGACGAGGTCGACAGCGCGCTGCAGACCTATCGCCGAGAGCACGGCATCGACAGCAAGTGGGAGGCGCGGGAGCGAGTCGTCGTCGCGCTGACCGGCGGCGCCGAGGGCGAGACCCTGCTGCGCAGGGGTGCCCGCATCGCCGCGCGTTCCACAGGCGGCGAGCTGCTGGCCGTGCACGTCGTGAGCGACGACGGGCTGCGTGAACGCCATCCGCGAGCCCTCGCCGAGCAGCGCAACCTGGTCGCCAAGCTGGGCGGCAGCTACCACGAGATCGTCGGGTCCGACATCCCGGGGGCGCTCGTCGACTTCGCGCGAGCGGTGAACGCCAGCCAGCTGGTGATCGGGGTGTCGAGGCGGTCGAGGCTCCTCGCGTTCCTCACCGGCCCCGGGATCGGGGCGACGGTCATCCGTGCGTCAGGCGACATCGACGTGCACATCGTGTCGCACGCCGCGGCAGGGAGTCGCCCGCTCGTGCTGCCGCGATCGCGCGGAGCGCTCAGCGCTCGCCGGAGGGCGTACGGATTTCTGCTGGCCGTCATCGCGGGGCCGTTGCTCAGCTGGTTCCTGTGGTTGTTCCGCAGCCCGGACACGCTCACCAGCGACGTGCTCGCCTTCCAGCTCCTCGTGATCGTGGTGGCGCTCGTCGGCGGCATCTGGCCGGCGCTGTTCGCGGCCGTGCTCTCCGGGCTCACCCTCGACTTCCTCTTCGTGGCGCCGGTGTACACGATCACCATCGCGGAGCCGGCTCACCTGCTCGCCCTCCTTCTCTACGTGGTCGGCGCGGCGCTCGTGAGTTTCGTCGTCGACCAGGCGGCGCGACGGTCCCGTGAGGCGAGGCGCTCGGCCGCGGAGTCCGATGTGCTGGCGACCGTGGCAGGCGGCGTGATCCGCGGGGACGACGCCGTCGGCGCTCTCGTGCAGCGCACCAGGGAGGCCTTCGGGCTGCGACGAGTCAGGCTGATCGCCGCCGACGGCAGCATCGTCAGCGACGACGGCGAATCGCGCGAGAAGCCGCGAACCGTCGAGCATGTGGGGGAGCGCGCACACCTCGAGCTGTACGGCAACGAGCTGACGGCATCCGATCGCCGTGTGCTCTCCGTGATCGTCGCGCAGCTCGACGCGGCCCTCGAGCACGCGGAGCTCAGCGACACCGCCAGCGAGCTGCGGCCGCTCGCCGAGACCGACAGGGTGCGGTCCGCGCTGCTGGCCGCTGTCGGACACGACCTTCGCCGGCCTCTCGCTGCCGCGACCGCCGCCGTGACCAGCCTTCGCTCGCAGAAGGTGAAGCTCTCCGCGAAGGATCGCGACGCCCTCCTGACGACGGCGTCGGACAGTCTCGCCGGCCTCGAGTCCCTCGTCACCAACCTGCTCGACGTCAGCCGCGTG
Source organism: Humibacter sp. (assembly GCA_051952615.1). GTDB lineage: Bacteria > Actinomycetota > Actinomycetes > Actinomycetales > Microbacteriaceae > Humibacter. The sequence goes on along the minus strand of JBQCJQ010000421.1, from coordinate 2,938 downwards.
CAGGCGGGTGTGCTCGGGGTTTCGCTCCGCAGGGTCGACGTCGACGACGTGCTGCAGGCAGCGCTCGAGGAGCTCGGCACAGCGCCGGGCAGTGTGCTGCTCGACGTGCCGGAGCACACGCCGGCGGTGCTCGCAGACCCCGGGCTGCTCCAGCGCGTGCTGGTGAACCTGCTCGTCAATGCCCTTCGCTACTCGACACCGGACAAGCCGCCAAGGCTCGCGGTGAGCGAGTTCGGCGACGAGCTGCACATACGCATCGTGGATGTCGGGCCAGGCGTTCCCGACGAGCGCAAGTCGCTCATCTTCCAGCCCTTCCAACGAGAGGGCGACACGGACAACTCCACCGGCATCGGCCTCGGGCTGGCGCTGTCCAAGGGCTTCGTCGAGGGGATGGACGGAACGCTCACGGCGGAGGACACCCCGGGAGGCGGACTGACCATGGTGGTGTCGTTGCGGTTGTTCTCGCGCGCGCAGCGTGCGCACGAGGAGGGGAGCACTCGATGAAGATCGTGGTCGCCGATGACGACCGTCAGATGCTCGGCGCATTGCGGATCATCCTTGCGGCACGCGGGTACGAGGTGCTGGTCGCGGCGGACGGCAAGCAGGCGCTGGATGCCGCCATCGACGGTCATCCCGACCTCGTCGTGCTCGATCTCGGCATGCCGGGCCTCGACGGACTCGCGGTGATCGACGCGATCAGGGGCTGGAGCACGGTGCCGATCCTGGTGATCTCCGGCCGCACCGACTCTGCCGAGAAGGTCGATGCGCTCGACCGCGGGGCCGACGACTACGTGACGAAGCCGTTCGCGACCGACGAGCTGCTCGCGCGCATCAGGGCGCTCGTGAGACGGATGCCCGTGAGCGGCGAGGAGCCGCGTGTCGCGTTCGCCGACGTGCTCGTCGACCTCAGCACCCGGCGAGTGACCCGCGACGGTAACGCGGTGCGGCTCACGCCGACGGAGTGGCGCATTCTCGCGCTGCTGGTGCGGAACCCCGACCGGCTCGTCACGCGCGAGACGATCCTCACCGAGGTGTGGGGACCGCACCACACCTCGGACTCCGGATATCTGCGGCTGTACCTCGCCCAGCTTCGCAAGAAGCTCGAGCCCGATCCCTCGCACCCGAGGCACCTCATCACGGAGGCGGGCATGGGGTACCGGTTCGTGCCGGAGGGCGACGGGGAGTAGGAGTCGCGCGGCGCGAAGGTCAGCTGCGGGCCTCGTCGAACGAGACGGATTGCACTCCGATCGATTCCGTGTCGAAGCGTGCCTGCGCGATCTCGGCCTTCAGATCGATCGTGCGCGCCAACAGGATGTAGGCGACGCCCGAGGCGATGAGTCCGACGAAAAGGGCGATGTCGATGCCTCCCATCGCCTTCGCGACCGGGCCGACGAACCAGACCGTGACGACGAACGGGATCATGGCCGCGATGCCGATGGCATATGCCGTGAGGCCGCGCCAGCCCCAGTTGCCGTAGAGCCCGCCTGGTACGAAGATCTGGCCGACAGCGTAGCGGCCACGGCGCACGAAGTAATAGTCGACGAGGTTCACCGACGTCCACGGAACGAGCACGTAGAGCAACACGACCAGGAAGCTGCTGAACGAGTCGAGGAATGCGCCGGACGAGAGCTCGGCGCCGAGAAGCCCGGCAAGGGCGATGCCGGTACACGCGATGATCCGTACTCGCCTTGTCGGCCGCACCGTCTTGAACGAGTCGACGATGGTGATCATCTCGATCGATGCTGCGTAGATGTTGACCGTGATCACGGTGATCAGCGCGGGCAGTGCCGACAGGAGAAGCACGATTCCAGAGCCGGGCAGAATGGCGTCCGCGGCCTTCTGCACGGCCTCGAGCGGAGCGGCGTGCACGAACAGCGCCGACACGAACGCGCCGAGCCCCATCAGCCAGACCGCGCCGGCGAAAACACCGGTGTACGTGTAGAACAATGCCTTGCCTGGGCTGGTCTGCGGCGGCAGGTAGCGCGAGTAGTCGGACACGTACGGAGCCCAGCCGAGGGCGTATGCCGCGGCGGCTCCGAACTGCACCAGGAACGCCGGCCAGTTCAGGTCGACGAGAGAGAGCTGGTCCGACGGTACCCGGAGCATGACGATCGCCGCGACCGTGAAGACGCCGAATGTGGCCAGGAAGAGCCAGGTCAGCCACTTCTGCGTGCGATGGATCCAGTGATATCCGATGATCGCCAATGCGAGCGCCAACGCGGTGATGAGCACGTACCAGAGCTTCGGAAGGTCGACGTGGGTCGTCATACTCACGACGTCGGCCGCGAGCATCTGGTTGAACACGTTGAAACCCACGATGCTCGCCACGACGACGATGCAGATGACGACGACGCCGCGATAGCCGAACTGGGCGCGTGACTGAATCATCTGCGGCAGCCCCAGTTGCGGACCCTGTGCCGAGTGGAAGGCGGTGAAGATCGTGCCGACCGCCACGCCGAGCACGATCGCCAGCAGGGACGTCAGCAGGTTCGCGCCCATCGCGGCGCCCACCATTCCCGTCGCGAGCGTCGTGAGGTTGGCGTTCGACATGAACCAGAGAGGGAAGAGCGTCGTCGGTCTTCCGCGGCGTTCTTCGAGCGGTACCCAATCGATCGACTTGGTCTCGATCGCAGTGCGGGGCGCGACAGGCGCCGATGCCTGACTCGTCATGGGCATCCTTTCATCGGGGTCGTCGGTGGGCGTGCGACTCAGTAGAGATCGGGTCGTCGGTCACCGAACAGGTCGTTGAACTCGCCGAGCGATTTGTCTGCGGCGAGGGACAGGGTGGCAGCGGCCACGCCGTCGTGGGTACGGGCGGCGACCCAGCCGTCGCCGTCGATCACCGCGGTGCCGTCGGTCCACTCCACGCCTCGCTCGGCTCCGCGTCGGTCGGCGATCACGACGGGAAGCCGATTGCTGCGAGCGGACGCCATCGCTT
>JBQCJQ010000420.1:0-9470 GCA_051952615.1 Humibacter sp. | reverse complement strand
CCTACCGTGCAGGTGTTGCAGGCACACGCCGCGACCTACACGCAGCGCGAGGCGCAGCGCTTCCTCACCGATGTGCGCAGCCAGTGGGTCGAGTTCGAGGCGCTCACCGAGACGGTCGCGCGGGAGCAGCGGGAGTACGTGGATCGCACCAGCGCACTCGAACGAGCTGCTGCGACCGCTGTTCAGGATGACACCAGTCCGGCACACGAAGACATTCGTCGGCTGCAGCGGCGCATCCAGCGAGACCTTCGCCGATCGGATCACCTCAAGGCGATCATCCACACACGTTTCACCGTCGCGCGGCTGCGGGCTCGTCGCTACTTCGACTACTCGGACGAGAAGGTCGCACTGTACTGGGGCACGCTGCGTCGCAAGCATCCCGCGGCCGAGAACATCAGCGACCGCCCGCCGGCGCTGCAGCGCCCGACCTGGCTGACGGTCGACGACAACTACCGCGCCCTCGAGCTCTGGCACGGCAGCGACATCTTCGGCGCCGCGGCGCTCGACGCGGGTCCACAGGCGGGCTCGCAGCGTCAGGCATAGCCGACACCCATCCATCGTTCAGCAAACGGCAGGGAGCAGCAAGCAAGCTTGATGAGCCGCGGCGCGTCTCGCCACGGGTCATGGGGGCCGGATCGGACATCCGATCGGGAAGCAGGGAGGGAAACATGGCGGCACGCAATCGACAGGGCGCCGTGGTCGCGGTGGTCGACACGCACGACGCGTTCGGCCTCGAGGCCGTGGAGTACACGTTGCCCAAGGTGCGGCGACTCTCTCGCAGGCTGCGCTGGAGGCTCTGGCGCATGAGGCGTTCGCTCGACGTGGAGACGCTCGACGTCTTCGAGCACGAGATCTCGTCGTTCGAGAACGCCGGCCTCTCCGATCTCGCGCGAGAGCGCACCAGGCACGCCTCGACCATCGAGTCGCTGCAGACCATCGCCCGCGCCAGGGTCGAGCTCGTGAACGGTGCGCTGAACGCCGCGCACGCCGATCTCGTCAAGGCCGAGGCGGACGCCGCGATGCTCGAGCGCAAGCTCGCCGATCGCGACCCGAAGTTCCACAGCTACGCGTAGGGGGATGACCATGGCACGCGACATCGTCATGAAACCGCCGAGCAGCGGACCACGGCTCGGCCGGCTCTCGCCCGTCACGCACGTGTTCGTCTACGTGCTGCTGATCGGCATGATCGCCGTCGACTACTACCTGTTGTCGCAGACGCTCACGCTGCTGCTGCGCAACGACAGCCAGTACGGATCGATCGGCACGATGATGTACATCATCACGGCGGGCATCTCGGCCGCGATCGTGACGATCCCCCACATCGTGGCCGTGCTCGTGCGACGCATCGAGAGCGGCATCACCACGCGCGGCTGGGTCGGCGTCGTGATCGGGCTGGGCATCCTGTGGGTTGCCATCCTGCTCGTCATCACCGTCGCCCGGATCAAGGCGGGCCTCGACGCGCAGAACGCCGGCGGCCTCACGGGGCTCGTCGGCCAGCAGCAGACGGCCGCGGTCGGTTTCTCGTGGACCGCACCCGACACGATCATGGCGTTCCTCATGCTCGGCGTGCTCGTCACGTCCGGCGCCCTGAGCTTCGTCACCGCGTGGCTCACGACGCGCCCGCTGGTCACCGCCGTCGAGCGCGGTTGGCGCCGGGTCGCGCAGCTTCGCCGGTACCGCGACCGGCTGCTCGCCGAGCAGCTCAAGGCGGCGGATGCCATCGCTCAGCAGACCGCGCAGGATCCGGCCGACGTCGAGCGCTACGCCCTCGCCCAGGAGACGCTGCGCTCCGAGCTCGAACAACTGCGTGCGCGACTCGCCATGAAGCTCGCGCAGAGGCAGCGCGATCCGCAGGGCACGAGTCAGATCATCCACGAGCTGCAGCTGCGCCGCGAACCGCGTGAGAACCTCGCGCCTGCCCCCGCGGCCGCTTCGGCGGGCTCCGCCGACTGATCCCGGGTCGACGATCCGCTTCCACCTGACCCTCCCCGACAGTTCCCGTCACCGAGAGGACTACCCCGTGCGCTCCCCACTCCGCATCGTCGCACCGATCGTCGCAGCCGGTCTCGTGGCTGCGGCGCTCGCGGCATGCTCCTCGTCGTCGAGCACCGGTCCGTGCAGCCAAGCCGACAAGAGGAACATCGGCGTCGTCGCCGGCAGCACGGCGAACGCGCCCGCAACCCAACTGCCCGCCTCGGCGACCGCGCAGCTGAAGGCGGCCGGCGAGACGAACGGCAGTGTCACGATCGTCATCCCGTCCGGCAAGCCGCAGGCGATGGGCACCACCCTGCTCGGATCGACCGCCAACGACGCGATCGTCTGCCGCAGCGACCAGAGCAACAAGCTCACGCAGGTGACGAGCTACATCAACGGGCTCAAGGCATCCAACGGCGAGGTCGACTTCCTCGACTCCATCGACCAGGCCGCCAAGAGCCTCGGCAAGAACTCGATGGGCGTGATGGTCGTCGGCAGCGGCTTGCAGACCGTCGACCCGCTGAACTTCGCGGTGAGCGGGCTGCTGACCGCCGACCCGTCGCAGGTCGTCGCCGATCTGAAGTCCAAGGGCGAGCTGCCCACCGATCTCTCCGGCATCACCGTGTACTGGTCGGGACTCGGGGATGTCGCAGGCGACCAGCAGCCGCTGACGATCACGACTCGCAGCAACCTCCAGGCGATCTGGACGGCGATCATCAAGGCCGCCGGCGGCACGCTCTCGGTGCTGCCTGAGACGGCGTCGGGTTCGGCAGCGCCCGGCCTGCCGGCCGTGACCGCCGTTCCCGTGCCCGCGACCGCGACCAACACGAACTGGTCGAAGCCGATCGTTGTGCGCGACAGCGACCTGCTGTTCGTGAAGAACACCGCGACGTTCTCCGACCCGTCGAAGGCGCAGCAGGTGCTGGCGGGACTCGTGCCGTCCATCGAGCAGAACGGCCAGCTGATCACCATCACCGGCACCGCGTCGAAGGACCAGGCGACCACCAACACGGCAGATCTCGTGCTGTCGAAGTCGCGGGCGGATGCCGTCAAGCAAGCCCTCGTGACCCTCGGCGTCCCCGCGTCACTGCTCACCACGGCGGGCGTCGGTCACGAGTGGTGCGGGTTCAAGACCGAGACGGATGCCTCTGGCAAGTACTCGGATGCCCTCGCCGAGCAGAATCGCTCGGTCATCCTGACGTCTCCCGGCGTCCCGCTCTGCGGGTAAGGCGGCTCCTCGGGACGCGACCCGTCAGTGGGTGACGTCCCAGAGGTGATGCACCGGGTCGTGGATGTAGTACTTCGCGAGCGTCTCGACGGTGAAGACCGATCCATCGCTGCGACGGCCGGTGCGACCAAGCTCCGTGTCGGGAACGCGCTCGAACTCGTCCGCGATCGCGAGGCCGGCCTCCTGCAGGTCGAAGGCCACTTCGGCGGGGTTCTGCTCGTCGTAGCGCTCGGCGACGGCGGTGGCGTCCTGGTCCCAGTTCTCGAACTCCGGGTCATCCTCGTCGAGCATCAGGCGCAGCCGGCCTGCCATCACGCGGAACACGTCGCGGACGTGGGCGGCGTACTCCAGGGGAGACCACGTGCTGTCGTCGGGCCGCACGCGTACGTCATCCCGCTCGAGCACCGGCGACCAGGCGACGATGTTCGCCCTGGTGAGCGCGGGGATGTCGGCGAACGCCACGGTGCTCGCGTCGAAACCGCACTCGGGGCAGCGACGCTCGAGTACCCAGGTCCAGCTCTTTGTCTCCGGAACGATCGGCATGGGTAGAGCCTATGGCCGCCCGGAAGGTGCTGCCATACGTGCCGTTCGGCCTAGTTCGACGGCAGCGAGTGGTATCCGGCGGGGCCCGGTACCGTTGTGGGCTTAGTGCCGGGCGTACGGCACACCGCGAGCCGATCCACCGTCGCGGCGGCGGCGTCAGCGGTCCAAGGGAGCTTGATGGCGGGCGCCTTCTGTCCGGCCGCGGGCTTGAACGCGGCGGCGATCGCTGCGATCCGCATCGCCAGCGCCTGTGCGTAGTCGGCGCCCGGGGTCGAGTTGTTGAGCATCACGACGACCGTGAGACCGGACACCGGGTCGCTGAGCATCGACGTGATGAAGCCGGGAACCGATCCGGAGTGCCCACGCATGGGGCCCAGCTGGATGCCGCCCATTCCGTAGGTCTGCCATGCCGCGGCATCGGATGCCACGGGCACGGTCGACCACGCCGCCTTCTTCGCCTCGCCCTTGAGCAAAGATGCCGATGCGAACGACTGCGCGAACGTCTTCAGGTCGGAGAGCGAGGAGACCGCGCCGGACGCCGTCCAGGCGGCGCTCGGGGCGAGCTGTGTGTCATCCACCACCGTTCCGCACTGAGAAGCTCCGGTGACGGCGTTCAGCGAAGTGGCGTAACCGTGCAGGGCCGAGCCGGGGATGCTCGTTCCACTCGGCAGACTCGACGACGACATGCCGAGCGGGCCGAAGACCTCGCTGTTGTACAGCGACTGCCAGTCCTGGCCGGTCGCTGCCTGCAGCGCCATGCCGAGCAGGATGTACCCGGTGTTCGAATACGCCCAGCGCTCACCGGGGGCACCGGCACGCGGCTCGCCCATTCCGTCGGAGAGAAGCTCCATCGGCACGTACGGACGCTGCGGGTTGTCGACGAGCTGCGGGCCGAGCGCGTGCATGTAGTCACCGAGACCCGAGGTGTTCTGGCAGAGCTGCCCGAGGGTGAGCCCGTCGATTCCGACGACTCTCGGCAGGTACTTCGACACCGGATCGTCGAGCGCCACCTCGCCCTTCTGCACGAGGGAGAGCAGCACGGTACAGGTCATCGACTTGGTGACCGAGCCGACGCGCCACGGCATGTCCGGGGTCACGGGCTCCTTGCCCTTGAGGGTCGTGGTGCCGAGGCCCGCCTCGTAGTTTCCGGCCCATGGCGCCCACACGCCGACGATCGCCCCAGGGGCGCCGACGAGCTTCATGGCGTCGGTGACAGCCGCCTTGATCGAGTTCGCCTCGGCGGAAGGAAGCGTGTTGGATGCCTGCGAGGGCGTGGACGACCCGCCTCCGCCCTGCGTGCATCCCGACAGCGCAAGCGATGCCGCGACAACCGCAGCGGAGGCGGCGACGAGCAGCCTCAGTGTGCGGCTGCGCCCCCTAGGCCACGACATGGCATTCCCCCAAACGGTCCCCCCGGTCCTCCTCTTCACTCTAAGCGCGCCCGCGCCGCACACAGGCAGCGAACGGTAACGAGACGACAACGTCCGTCGAGAAATCATCCGTTGTGATGACATCCGTGCCGATGTGGTCGGACCACAGGATGACGAACAGTCAGGCCTCGCGGTTGCTCATGAATCGGTCGACGTCGCGGTCGACGAGCACGTCGCTGGGCCGCAGCGGCCGCGTGAGGTACAGACCCTCCAGCGAGGTGAGCCTGCTCAGCGCGACGTAGGTCTGGCCGGGACTGAACGCCCGCGCGCCCAGGTCGACGATCGCCCGGTCGTAGGTCTTACCCTGCGACTTGTGGATCGTGACCGCCCACGCCAGACGCAGCGGAAACTGCGTGAAGTCGGCCGCGATGTCCTTCGTGAGCTTCTTCGTCAGCGGGTTGTAGGTGTACCTGTAGCGTTCCCAGACCGCGGGCTCGACCTCGTGGACGTCGCCGTCGACGTCCACGAACACCGTCGAGTCGATGCGCACGACGGTGCCGATGGTGCCGTTCACCCACCTGGGGCCGTCACCGCCCTGACCGGTGTCGTTGCGCAGGAACATCACCTGTGCTCCGACCTTGAGCTCCAGCGTCTCGTCCGCCGGGTAGTTGCGGGCGCCGAAGTCGCCGTTCACCTCCGCCTTCGCGGTGAGCGCGCGGCCGGGCAGCTTGGCGAGCGCTGAGGCGTTGATGCGATTCACGGAATCGTTGCGCGTCGCGAGAGTGATGGTTCCGTCATCCGGCGCCGGACGAGCGCCCATGCCGTTCAGCCGGTCGGCGATCTCCTTGGTGACCCTTCCATGCCGCACCGCGTTGAGCATGAGCTTGAAGTCCAGCTCGTGCTGTCGGTGGATCTCGCTGAGCTCGAACCTGCGCAGTGTCGTCTGCTCCCAGACCTTCGCGTCGAAGAACCACATCGAGCGGTAGTGGTCGGCGAAGTAGGCGCGTTCCTCCGAGTCGCCCGGCACAGGCGCGAGCTGGTACGGATCGCCGAAGAGCACGATCTGCACACCGCCGAAAGGCTCGAGCTTTCGCTGCCTCGCCTGGCGCAGGGCCCGGTCGATGGCATCCATCAGGTCGGCGTTCACCATCGAGACCTCGTCGATCACGAGCGTGTCGATGGAGTTCAGAAGCGTGACGAGCTCGCGCGGCTGGTCGAGGTCGTGGTCCGCGATGACGCCGATCGGCAGGCGCAACAGCGAGTGGATGGTCTGCCCGCCGACGTTGAGCGCGGCCACTCCGGTCGGAGCGCTGATCACGAGCTGCTTCTCGGTGTTCCAGCTCAGGTGGTTCAGCAGCGTGGACTTTCCGGTGCCGGCTCGACCCGTCACGAACACGTGGTCCCTGGTGTGCTCGATGGCGTCGAACACCGCGGACTGCTCCGCGGTCAGGGTGAGAGCGCTCAACGTTGGGGCTCCTTCGCAGCATCCGATTCGCTGGATGCCATTCGCTGCAGCATCGCGTTGTACGCCACCAGATCGGCGTCGCCATCCCGATCGGCCTTGCGGTCTCGGCGCTTGGTCTCCTTCGCGTCGCTGCGGCTCCATTGCACGGCGACGATGATCGCGAGCACCACCGTCGGAATCTCGCCGATGCTCCAGGCGATGCCGCCCGCGAGTTGCTGGTCGCCGAGCGGCGTGGCCCCCCACGTTCGACCCATCGCGCCGAACCAGTTCGCGAGGAACAGCCCGTTGGTGGTGAGGATCGAGAGCCCGAAGAACGCGTGGAACGCCATCGTGCCGAGCAGCAGCACCAGCCGGAGCGGGTACGGGAACCGGTACGGCACCGGGTCGATGCCGATCAGTGACTGCACGAACAGGTATCCGACGATCAAGAAATGGATGATCATCCATTCGTGCCCGATGTGGTCGGTGGTCGCCCAGCTGAACAGCGGGGAGTAGTAGAACACCCAGAGCGACCCTGCGAACAGCACGGCAGCAGTGATCGGATGCGTGAGGAAGGCCGCCACCTTCGAGTGCACGATGAGCATGATCCACTCGCGTCCGCCGCGGGACCCGTCGGTGCGCTTCTTGATCGCACGCAGCGCAAGGGTCACGGGTGCGCCGGGAACAAGCAGCAAGGGCACCGCCATGGTGAGCAGCATGTGGGCGAGCATGTGGCTGGAGAAGAGGTACTTCTCGTAGACGTTGATGCCGCCGTTCGTGACCCAGAGCAGCGCCAGGATGCCGGCGACCCACGAGATCGTGCGGCCGATCGGCCACTTGTCGCCACGCCGGTGAAGACGCACGACGCCGGCGAGGTAGAAGAAGATGGCGAAGCAGCATCCGATGAGCCAGAGCGGGTCGACGTTCACGCCGAACAGGTAGCGAGCGAGGGTGAGCGGAGCCGGGAGCGGCTCCCCGGTGAGCACCTCGGCCGGTGTCGGCGCCGACACCGGTACGTCGGCGATGGGCGTTGGCGTTCGGGCGAGGGCGGCCGCGACTCCCTCGGCGATGCCCATGAAGGCCAGCTCGGCTGCGATCATCCACCAGAAGAATCGGCGTCCGCCGGTGCGGCCCAGCCGGCCGATCAGGTAGCGACGCTGGAACATGCCGAAGAGGCCGAGCACGACGAGCGCCAGCGTCTTCACCAGAACGAGCACGCCGTATGCGGTGAACAGGTTCTGCAGGGTGCCGATGCGCAGGTCGGCGTTGATGATGCCCGAGAACGAGACGGCGACGAACGAGATGATCGCCAGCGTCGAGTAGCGCTCCAGAACGGTGACGAGACGCTCCCCGTGCAGTGCTTTGCGGATGAGCACGAGGGTGAGCAGCCCGCCGAGCCAGACGCAGGCGAAGACCAGGTGCAGGCCGAGCGAGGTGATCGCCTGGTCGTGGCCGGCGGTTCCTGCCGCATGGCCGCTCAGGGCCATCGGCAGCAGGGTGAAGAGTGCCACGATCGTGACGAACACGAGCGCGGTGTGGTTGCGCACGGCGAAGCAGAGCACGGTGGTCACCGCCGCGATGAGCGTGATCGCCAGCCACACCTGTCCGATGGATATCTTCGTCGCGAACGGACTGATCCCGTCGCTGAACGACTGGGTGAACGCGAGCGGGGAGCCGGTCACGTTCAGATACGTGAGCACGCCGGTGATGGCGCTGACGATGGTCATGATCGCAGCCGAGGCTGCTGCGACATCCAGCGCCCTGTCGTATTCGGGCTCGTTAGGGCTGAGACCGAAGCACGCCAACACGAGCGCGCCGATCATGGCGGCGGCGCTGAGGTTGACGAAGAGGTTCGCGATGGGGAGTCCCCAGCGCACGACGGGGCCCGGGTCGAGCAATGCGGGAGCGGATGCCCCGCCGCCGTATGCCAGCGCGACAAGTATCGCGATGAGAGCGAAAACCACCAGCGCGACGGGACCCGCGACGCGCTGTACTCTGCTCACCCATCAAGAGTAGTCGCGGGTTCCTTGAGGTCCGGCGAGACCGCTCACGCCTGTGGAGGTCGCATTCTCAGCCGCTGCTGTGGACGCGAGGTCGCGCGTTGCTTGCGAACGTGAAGTGGCCCGTGTGAACGCGAAGTGGTCCCCGGTAACGCGAACTGGGCCATGTGAACGCGAAGCGGCCCGTCCGAACGCGAGGTGGGCCCCGGTATGCGAAGAGGGGACGCCGGCGAACCGGCATCCCCTCCTGCGTGAGGTGCTGAGACTACTTGACGGAAGCCTTGAGCTTGCTGCCCGCGGTCAGCTTGACGCGGTGACCGGCCGGGATCTTGATCTCGGCGCCGGTCTGCGGGTTGCGACCAGTGCGAGCAGCCGTCGACGTGCGCTCTGCGGCGAGCCAGCCCGGGATGGTGACCTTGCCCCCACCTGCGACGGTCTCGGCGATGGTCGCGAAGAAAGCGTCGACCACAGCCCCCACGGCGGCCTGGCTCTGACCGGTCGACGCAGCGACTGCCGCAACGAGCTCGGTCTTGTTCAGCGACTTGTCAGCCATTGAGTGTCCTCCTAGGACGTTCTGCTGCTGAGCAGCGATTGGTGTTGAAGTTCACGGCTTGAGCCGCATGGTTTCGGTTCACGGGAGTACCCCGTAAACCGCCCTCACGGTACCATCCAGCCGCGTAATTCCGCGGATTTCCGGGCTTTTCGACCGGATCTTGGGGCGTTCCTGACGCGACATGACGTTCTCGGCGAGGTTATGCACAGATTCGGGCGGGTTATGCACAGGTAAGAGCGTCGTCCCGGGACGCCAACGGGCCGCCGCCGCGCACTGCTCCGGCGTCCCGTCGGCAGCCACAGTGGCTCCGGCGTCCCGCCCAGCCGCCTCGCACCCAGCCGTACCATCCACGTCGAGC
>JBQCJQ010000419.1:0-6191 GCA_051952615.1 Humibacter sp. | reverse complement strand
GCCGACGACGGTGCCATGGTCGAAATCGAAGAAGCGCATGAGGAGGGCATCGCTCACGAGCGGGGTGAAGCGTGCCGCATTCACACCGTCGCGGGCCGCGATCAGGAATTCCCGGATCGGGTCTACTCCGGACGCGAGCGGGGTGAAGAGGTCGTGCAAGTGGTGGCCCGATGGACGAGCGGACATCTCGACCACGAAGGCGCGGTCATCCTGTTCGATGAGATCGGCGTGAAGCAAGCCGTTCGTGATGCCCAGAGCTTCGACGGCCGTGGAGAGCGCCGCCGCCGCCATGGCGTGCATCCGGTGGTCCGCGCGCATCGAGTAGTACCCGATCGCCTGTCGGTGAGGCAGTGGAGTATTGATCTTCTCGCGCAGCAGGATCATCCGAAGCGCGCCATCGACGACTGCTGCGTCGACGCCGTACTCGGTACCTTCCGCGAACTCCTCGATCACGAGGTCGTCGTTCGAAGGCAGCATCGACGCCAGAGCGCCGCGAAGCTCATCGGGGGTGAGGCAGACCACGACGCCACGGCTTCCCGACCCGTACCGGGGTTTCACGACGACGGGGAACGCTGCCGGAATCGCGTAGTCTTCGCTGCCGGCGGGAATGAGGATGGCGCACGTCGAACGCAGCGAGTGCTCTTCCATCACACGGTGGAACTCGTACTTGTCGGTGCTGAGCCGAGCGCTGGCTTCGCTCACTCCCGGGAGCCCGAACCGGTCGTTCACCACGCCCGTCGTCGTGAGATAGCGCCCGATGGGCACGGGGATGACGACATCCGGCGCGCTCCCGAGCGTTGCGATGACCGCGCTCGGATCCGTGATGTCGACCACATGGCTTTCATCGGCCGCGCGCAGACCGGGCGCCGCGGGATCGCCGTCAAGGGCGACCACCTCGTAGCCGAGCTCCTTGGCGATGCCGATCCCGTGCAGTGACTCAGAGCTCGCGCCGATGACGGCAGCCTTCACGGCCGCACCAGCACCTTGATCGCCTGACGGGAGTCCATGAGCTCGTATGCCGAGGCGATCTCCTCGAGCGCCACTGTCCGGTCGAAGACCTTGCCGGGCTGGATCGCTCCGTCGAGCACTTCGGGAAGCAGCACATCGAGGTAGTGACGCGCCGATGCCATTCCACCCTTGACGCCGATGTTGCGCGTGAAGAGGTCTCGAACGCTGAGCTCCGCGCCGCCGACGGGTACGCCGACGAATCCGACGTTGCCACCACCTCGAACGATCGCCAGCGCCTGCTCCATGGACTCATTGGTGCCGACGCATTCCAATGCGGCATCCACGAGGTCGCCGCCGAGGAGGGACCGAACGGCCGCGGTCGCCTCGGGCCCACGCTCTGCGATGACGTCCGTCGCACCGAACTCGCGTGCGAGGGCAGCGCGATCCTCGTGGCGGCTCATGATGATGATGCGGCCGGCACCGAGCATGCGGGCCGCCAGAACGGCGCACAGCCCGACAGCCCCGTCGCCGACGACGGCAACGACGTCCCCCTCCCCGACATGAGCGGAGGTTGCGGCGTGGTAACCCGTGGCCATCACGTCCGACAGGGCGAGCAGATGAGGGATCAGGCCGCGCGCCTCGGCCTCTTCCTCGGAGATGCCGAGCGGGCGAAGGGATGCCTGGGCAAGAGGAATGCGAACGCGCTCACCCTGCGCCCCGTCGACCTGCCGGCCGGCGCGATCGAGCCCACCCACCAGGGTCATGGATTCACACACCGACGGGTATCCCGCGCGGCACGCCTGACAGGTGCCGCAGTTGAGCGAGAACGGAACGACCACGAGGTCGCCAACGCCGACGGAGGTGACGTCGCCGCCGAGGGCCTCCACCACGCCGACCATCTCGTGTCCGATCGGGCGCGGTGAGCGCACCGGGCTGACGCCGCGATAGTTCCACAGGTCAGAGCCGCACACGCACGCCGCGACGACACGGATCACCGCGTCGCCGGGAGTCAAAACCTCGGGCGCTGGTCGGTCCTCGACGCGAACGTCGAGTTTTCCGTGGATCACTGCCGCGCGCATGCTGTCAGATCACGTCCCAGGTCAGCGGAGTGCCGCGCGTGACGTCTGCGGTGAACGTGCGGCCGAGAACGACATCGAACATCTTGGGCTCGAGGCCGCCGGCGGGGCGAATGGAACGCACGTTCTGCTCCGTGACGAGGTCGCCCGACTTGGCATCCTCGACCACGTACAGCGAGCGGCGCAGGCGCAGGCTCTCCGCCTCGTGCTCAGTCGGACCGATCCGCGGGACGCCGAGCGCCTTCCAGGCGGCGTAGGTCTCGTCGACCAGCGACTTCAGCTCGTGCGGCTCGAGCGAGAACTCGGAGTCGACGCCGCCATCCTCGCGCTTCAGCGTCACGTGCTTCTCGATGATGGCTGCGCCGAACGCGACCGACGCCACCGAGACGCCCACACCCATCGTGTGGTCGGACAGACCGGCGACGACGTTCCACGTGTTCTGGATGATCGGAAGCTTGCGCAGGTTCGTCTCTTCCGGCGGCGCCGGGTACGACGAGGTGGTGCCGAGCACCGCGATCTGGTCGTTGCCCTCGGCGCGCAGCGTCTCGACGGCGAGATCGATGTCCGACACCGTCGCGGCCCCGGAGCTCAGGATCACCGGCTTGCCCGTACGAGCGATCGCTCGAAGCAGCGGGATGTCGGCGATCTCGATCGAGGCGACCTTGTAGACCTCGGCCCCCAGATCCTGGAGGAGCTCCACGGCGGTCGCATCGAATGGGCTCGAGAACGGAACGAGTCCGTGGCTGCGAGCGCGCTCGAAGATCGCTTCGTGCCACTCCCACGGCGTGCTCGCCTCGGCGTAGAGGGAGTAGAGATTGCGACCGCCCCACAACTCATGACCGCTGGTGATGCGGAATTCCGGCCCGTCGTGGTCGATCGTGATGGTGTCAGCGGTGTACGTCTGCAGCTTGACCGCAGGGGCGCCGGACTCCGCGATCGCGTCGACGATGGCAAGCGCCCGACCGAGATCACCGTTGTGATTGCCGCTCATCTCGGCGGCGACGAATGGCCGATTTCCCGGCCCGACAAGATATGGCCCTACACGGAACTCGGGCTGAGGCTGGGATGTCATTCCTCGCAGTCTACCGATCGCACATTGGGGTGGCGCACAGGTCCGTGAGACCCTGACCGGCTCGGACAGCCCTCGGTTTCAGGAGACCTCTCGTGGAACGATCGGCTTCGGAAGCAGCTCCGTAGCGGGCGGACACTCGGGAAGCCTTCCCGGCAGGTGGCTCAACGGGTGCTTGAGGAACGCCGACGGAGCGACCTTCGAGACGGCCTCCTGAACCCCCGCCTCCCGTTTCACGAGACCGAGGACTGCACCGGCTTTCCGTATGGGGGCGCCAGCCCAGTAGTAGATCGCGGGAGCCGTGCGACGGCGCTCCCAGCCGAGGGCTGTGCGCAGGTCGTGCGGGTCGAGAAGATGCCGCTGCCCCAGCTCGTCGAGTGCGACGGACTGACGCTCGCCGGCGGCATCCTCCTCGAAAAACTCCGGCCACAACTCGCGCCTTCGCCGCAACGGCTCCGCACCAAGAGATCCGAAGCGAACCTCCGGTCCGTACACGGCGGTGTCCGTGCCCTCGGCGGCAGCGTAGATGATCGCCGTGGAGAGCTCGTTGGAGACGACACGGGAAGCGGATCTCACGAGGCGGAGTATGCGTCCGAGGAACAGAGGATCACGGCGGGCGCCCGCGGAGACAACAGTGTGACCGAACGAAGCCCAGATGCGGAGCTTCTCGGGCTGCTCGAGATCCTCGGGATGCAGACAGACGATCGCCGATCCCTCCCGCTCCGCGATCTCCCGCGCCAGGGCGGCATCGTCTCCCCCGATGCTGACCAGACGCGTGTCGTGCACTGGAAAGGCCACGGTCTGGTTCGTGCGCTCAATGGGCTCGTCGACTGTTCGCGCGCTGAGATAGAGGAAAGGCGCACCGATGGCGGTCGTTTCGAACGGATCGGAGGCCGGGTCCCACCCACGTGCGGAATGGCTCCACACGAGACGCCGAGCACCCGTCGGGAGACGTGCGAAGTCTCCGAAATGCACGAGGTTCGGCGACTCGACCGTCCACCCGTGCTGCAGGAGCCCGTTGATGTGCCGGATCGATCCGAGACCGGCATGAGCGGCGAGGGCGGCGCTGTGCCCGTAGTAGTGATTCTGGATGTCCATGTCGCTCAGATGTTGTCAGGCGGTGCTGCCGCGACGGACGACATCGGATGCGGTTCGCGATCGACTAGCACGGCTGTCAATCGTACCGAAGCCGCGCCCCGGCCTCCGGGGCGTCGCGGCATAGCCACTGACGGTTAGAGTGACCGGGTGAATCCACGGCAATCCGCGACGCTCGCAGAGGCGCCCGTCGCGTCAGCCTTCCATGCGAACTCTCCAACCCCCGGCCGCGGAACTGCCAACTCCTTGCTCAAGCTCTGTGTTCGTTGGCTACCGCTGGTCTTAGGGTCAGTCGCCATCGTGCTCATGACTGCTCACTTCGATACGCCTTGGTGGGCCATCGGGTTATACGTCGTGTATGTGCTGCTCACTGCAGTCGTGCCGGGAACCCTGCTGTGGCGGATGCTGCGCATTCGTCCCACCTCCGCGTTCGAGGAGATCGCCGCCGGCAGTGCGCTTGGGCTCAGCGTGCAGATATTCCTTACCTTCACGCTCGGCCGTATCGGCGTGTCACCGCGCCTGGCAGTGCTCTGGTGCGTCATCGTCATCGTCGCGAGCATCGCCGTTCCACGCTTGCGAAAGAACTGGCGATCGCAGGCGGCGCGACCCGTCTCGCCATGGATGTCGTGGATCGTCGCGGGCACGAGCGTTACCGCGGCATGGTGGGTAGCCAACACCGGGTTCCGGGCGGATCCGATCGCCCAGGTGCCCGGATTTCCCGGCCAATTCTTCACCCCGAGCCCTTACATCGACTTCCCGTTCCATCAGGCCCTTGCGGGCGCCGTCTTGCACGGCAGTCATGTGTTCCCATACGTGACGAGCGTTCCGTTGCAGTACCAGATGATGGTTTACGAGCACATTGCCGACCTGACCCGCTGGACCGGGGTGGACCTAACGCTCGGGCTGATGCGTCTGACTACCCTGCCGCTCCTCGTGCTCGCCGTCGTGCTGTGCGCGGTGCTCGCGTACAAGGTCACCCGGTCGCCGGCAGCGGGAGCTCTCGGCGCCGTGCTCGGGTATCTCGCTCAGTCGGCTGGACTGTTTAGCGGGGCCAACGGCAGTCCGTTCTCCGGAGTCGGGTCGCTCGGCTACTACCGAAGCCCGACGCAGACCTTCGGAGAGCCAATCTTCCTCCTGCTCCTGGTACTCGCCGTCGTTCTCCTGCGCGAGCGGCGGGTGAGCCCCTGGGTGTATGTCGCGGTCGCGGTGGTCGCGTTCGTAGCGGGAGGCTCGAAGGCGACCTATCTACCGCTGATCCTCTGCGGACTTGCCCTCGCGCTCGTAATCGGATGGCTGGTGCGCGCCAGGAAGACGCGCGTGACCCTGATATTGCTGGTGATCTGCGGCGTTGCGTTTGCGGCGAGCCTCGCGTTCGTCGAGGGGACCAACTCGCGCGGCCTGAAGATCGGCGATGGGACCGACCTGCTCGGCCGTCTCAACGTGGCGTCGGCGCTCGGCCCGATCGTCGACCACCCTGTGGTGCGTGTCGCAGCGATCGGGTTGGCCGTATCGGTCTGGGTCTTCGGCGTGGTCCCGGTCCTGGCCGCGGTCGTGCTTCGACGGCGCGATCTTGCCGTCTGGCTATTCGCTGGCATCGGCGCAGCTGGCATCGGCGCCGCGATCATCGGGACGCACCCCGCGCTCAGCCAGGCGTATTTCCTGCGTGGCGCTTCGCCTGTACTCGGTGTGCTCGCCGCTGTCGGACTCACCGAGTTGGTGCGGCGCAGTCGAGGGCGAACATTGGCCTGGGTCACGCTGGCCGTATCGCTCGCACTTGGCCTCGTGGTCGCACTCGTGATCCGCAACTATGCAACGCTGCCGACCACGTTCACAGGCATCCTGCCCACCTACTGGAAGATGTTGTGGCCTTACGCCGCGATCATCGCCGTGGGGCTGGTCGCGGGGGTCGTGGTCTATGTCACGGTCCGCTTGGGCCGGGGGCGTATTCGTCTCGTGGCCAAGGTCGCCGCGGTACCGCTTGCGATTCTTGTGGCATTCGGCGT